>CAYTWC010000188.1:0-4491 GCA_964441975.1 uncultured Acidimicrobiaceae bacterium
TGGCGAGGTCATCCTCAACCTTGTCGATGCGGTGTACTCCGGCCAACCGGCTGATCGCGAGCGCCGTGTCGTGATCGACGAGCTCGGACCGGAGAGTTTCGTCGACGCCTGCGCCGTGTACGGGAACTTCTCCATGATGAATCGGGTCGCCGAAGCGACAGGAATCCCCATCCCGGCGGCGGGAATCGAACGCGAGATCGAGATCGTCGAGGCGCTCGGTCTACGGCGGATGCTGAAGTCGCATTGAAGAAGGGCACCAGGCGTGAAGCCATGGTGCCCTTCCGCGTCCTGGAGCTCCCAGACTCAGCCGACCAGGACCTCTTCACGGTCGCGGACCGGTTCCGTCGCCGCGGGAGCGTCCTTCGTGACCATCACAAGGAGGCTGGGAAGGACGAGGATCGCGACCGCAAGAGACATCACGATCATGATGGCCGTAAGGAGCCCGAACGTTGCGAAGATCGGCGTGGGAGCGAGCGCCATCACCGAGAAACCGAGAACCGACGTGGTCGCCGAGAGCACGAGCGCTCCGCCCGTGCCCGCCCCAGCCCGTCGGGCTGCGGCCACACGGTCACCGACGGCGGCAAGCTCCTCGCGATAGCGCACAGCGAGGTGGGTCGAGAAGTCGATGCCGACCCCGACGGCGATCGCAGCAATGGTCGCTGTCACGACGTTCACCGTGTACCCAGCCACCGACATGAACGCGTACACCCCGACGACGACGAGCCCGATCGGGATGACCGAGACGAGGGCATATCGGATCGACCTGAGGATCATGCTTGCGATGATGAACGTCAGGAGCGCAGCGAGCGGCAAGGAGACGAGCATCGAGCGGGTGAACGACTCCATGCTGACGAACTCTGCGATCACTTCGCCTGTCGCATCCGCTGAGATCGCTGGATTCGACGTTGCCAAATCGGCCGCCGCGGCGTCAAGCGCCTCCCGAACCGGGATGATGATGTCGCGATCGGTGTAGCTCCCGACCTGGATCACGATCGCGGTCGCCTGCGCGTCGCCCGACGGTGCGACGATCCCGGTCACCGCGTCTGCCGGAACAGCGAGGGTCCCGTCGGGACTTGGCACGCCGTGCTCCCAGATGTGGTCGTAGGTGGCGGCGACGCCGTCAGGGGTGTCGGGAAGACCGTCCGCGTTGCTGTCCGTCAGCCCGAGCTCAGCAGCTACCGGAGAAGCCATCACCATCCGCACGAGATCGGCAGCATGGGGCTCGACGATGACGTCACCGTCGGTGTTGCGACCGAAGCCTGCCGATGAGCCGTCGAGAGCGGCGATCGTCTCGTCGAGGGATGCCAACGTCGCTGGATCCGTGAGGTCGCCCTCGACGAAGATCATGGAGCTGCCTTCACCGCTCGAGGGGAAGTGCGCTGTCGTCCGTTCGATCGATGTGGCGAAGTCGGTCTCGGTGGACAGGAAATCCTTGATCTCGAATCCCGACTCGACCTGCGCCGCTTGAGCAAAGGCGAGAACGGACACGACGGCGACGACGGGAATGGTCACGAAACGCCAGCGAGCGAGGAACCCGACCAGGGAACCGACAGGTTCGAGTCCGTGCGCTGCCCCTCCACCTGCCTGGGCCATCGTCGCACCGCGGGCGATCGCTCGCTTGTTGCGGCGGCGGGTCAGCGCTGCCGGAGCAACGACGAAGAGTGCGCTGAAGACGAGCAGTGCAGCGACACCAGCGGTGGGCATCACGGCACCGAGAGCGACGGTGAGCCCTCCCACCACCGCCATCGCCACGGCGCCAAGGACATACAGCGGACGGCTGAACCGCTTGCGAGGGTTCGGGCCGACGTAGTCCTCGAGCCCGATCGTGACCCTCGGAGCCAGCTGACCGAGAAGCAGGTAGGCCCATGCGAGTGCAACGGCTGCTCCAAGGCCGAACTCGACGATGGCCTCCGTTCCCGAAGCTGCGTTCGCCATGAACGCAGCGACCGACGAGCTGACCGCGAGCAGCATGGCGGTGAACACCGCGGCCATGCCGGACGAGTAGGCACGGTTCTTCCCATATCCGTGCTCGACCTGCATTTCGCGGACTCGACCGACGCCGTGGATATAGAAGTCGACACCGAAGCTGATCATCGCGATCGGCACGATGAACGACAGGAGGAGCGACCCCATCTTCAGACCGATGAGAGCCGAGGTCCCGTAGTACGCAAGAGTCGTTGCCGAGAGCCCGGCAGCCACGACCACCGCAGACCAGAAGGAGCGGTGGACCGCTACCACCAGGAGAATGATCAAACCAACAGCGAGGAAGATGAAGGGGGCCGACTGCTGGGCGGCATCGGCGAACGCTGATTCGGCGTCGATCGCGACGCCGATCGAGTCGATCAGGACAGCCTCCTCCCTCAACTGTGCCTGCACCTCTCGGAGCCAGAGCTCCGCATCTGCGGACGAATCGAACCCCGTCTCGTCGTAGGTGACCGTCGTCAGGAAGGCCGGTGCGAACCACTGAGCTGCTCCGCCGTCGGTGACGACCGAAGCAGACTCCGACAGGCTGAACCGCAGGAACGCAGTCGGCGACGACTCGTCGAGAACGGCAGCCGTGGCAGCAACGATCTCTGCGTCGGTCGCGTTGTTCAATCCGCCGTCGCCTAGCTCGGCGTCGATGGCGTCGACGATCGAGAAGACCGCCGGGATGGTTGCGTTCACATCAGTGTCGAAGCGCTCGACGAGGTGCTCGGCGTTCGTTTGATCCAGAAGGACTCGTTGGGTGGCCGCCGCCCACTCCCGAAGTGCAGCAGGTGACAGCACATTGCCTCCCGGCTCGGTCGGCTCGACCAGGTAGCTCGCTGAGACGACCGTCGATGTCGATCGCAGCGTCAGGTCAGCAGTCGCCAGCGTGTCGAACACCTCGCCGGCAGGGTCAAAGTTCGGTTCGTCCGTGTTCGCAAGGATGGGACCCGCCACGCCGAGACCGATGACAAGGAGCAACGCTGCAACGACGATGAGTTTGATCCGACGACCGACATGGTCGAAGAATCGGAAGATCCGGTTTGGTCTCGCGGCTGTGGTTGGCCGATTGGTTGTGTGTGTCATGGAGTCCCTCCCAAGGACGGGCGACGGATCGCCGAACGAGTACTCCTTGAATCGTGCGGCACAAACCGATCTCTTCCTATCGGGTACCAGCCGGGACGTACCCCGACACCCTGAGATCGCATCAGGGTCATCACTGACCCCGGCTCAAGCGAAAACAACCTCGTCTAGCCTGTGCCCGAGGCTTGAGAGGAGACCCATGTCCGAAACCGGAATCGAGAACCTGCTGCACGAGAACCGGCTGTTTCCACCGCCTGCCGGGTTCGTCGAGACCGCAAACACGACGCAGGCTGATTTCGACAAGGCGGATGAGGACTTCGTCGCGTATTGGTACGACCAGGCCAAGAGCCGTGTTTCTTGGTTCAAGGAACCGACCGAGACACTCGACGACTCCAACGCACCGTTCTTCAAATGGTTCGCCGACGGTGAACTCAACGTCTCATACAACTGCCTCGACCGCCACCTCGAAGGCGGCGGCGACAAGGTCGCCTACCACTGGGTCGGTGAGCCGGGAGACACGCGGACGCTGACGTATCAGGATCTCTCCGACGAAGTCAATCGGTTCGCAAACGGCCTGAAGAAGCTCGGCATCCAGAAGGGCGACACCGTCGCCATCTACATGGGCATGGTCCCCGAACTGCCCATTGCCATGCTCGCCTGTGCTCGGATCGGCGCTGCCCACTCCGTGATCTTCGGAGGATTTTCGGCAGACGCGATCGTTGACCGAGTCGACGACGCAGAATCGAAACTTCTCATCACCTGCGATGGAGCGTGGAGGCGCGGGTCGATCGTTCCCCTCAAGGAAGCGTGCGACACGGCGATGGACCGGACGTCCCACATCGAGAACTGCATCGTGCTCAAGAGGACCGGCCAGGACATCGAGATGCAGGACGGTCGCGATCACTGGTGGCACGACATCGTCGACGGCGAGTCGACGGATTGTGAACCCGAGGTGATGAACGCCGAAGACCTCCTGTACCTGCTGTACACGTCGGGGACCACGGCCAAGCCGAAGGGAATCATGCACACCACGGGTGGGTATCTCACCGGCGTAGCAACGACCCACTCCCAGGTATTCGACCTCAAGCCCGACACGGATGTCTACTGGTGCGCCGCTGATGTCGGCTGGGTGACCGGGCACTCCTACATCGTCTACGGTCCGCTGACGAACCACACGACCAGCGTCATGTACGAGGGCACACCGGACTATCCCGACAAGGACCGACTGTGGTCGATCATCGCCGAGTACGGCGTCACCATTCTCTACACGGCACCCACGGCGATCCGTGCGTTCATGAAGTGGGGAGCCGAGTACCCGGAACGCCACGACCTTTCATCGCTCCGGTTGCTCGGTACCGTCGGCGAACCGATCAACCCCGAGGCGTGGATGTGGTACCACGAGAACATCGGCGGCGAACGGTGCCCGATCGTCGACACCTGGTG
>CAYTWC010000189.1:0-4480 GCA_964441975.1 uncultured Acidimicrobiaceae bacterium
TCGACGTCGTTGTGGTCTCGCAACACCGGAATCGCTGCGTTGACCATGTCGTGGGATCCCTGGACCTCCGAGAGTCTGCCTGCGACGACCAATGTCCTCCCGCCGACGTCCCATCGGATCCCGTCGGCGAGCGTACGCACGACAGGGGGCCCGACGACAACCCGCGTGCCCTCGAGGCCATAGCGGTCCGAAACGAGACCGGCGAGCCCGGTCGACGGTACGACGACGCGATCGGCCATCCGGAACGTCTCTCGTTCCATGGCGGCAATGACATCGAACTCATGCGTCGTCTCACCCATCGCTTCGATCTGGAGATCCACAGGTCCATGGACCCGAACCGAAATCGGGACGTCACCCAGTCCGAGGTCGCGACGGTGTGTGAGCGTCCAGAACCCGAGCCCGTCGAAATCCTGGAATTCGACTGCTGTGACGGGATCAGAAGCGTGCACGACGCTGAGCGTCTCTGCGGCAGCCATCGAAAGATCCATGAAGGCAAAATCCCATCCCGGGGCACTCGCTGGCTCTGCGACGACGACATCTCCGTCCGGCGCCGACATGCGCGGCGTTGCACACAGGACGATGGTCACCCGGTGTCCCAGGGATCGCAACCCGTCGGCGATGGACGAGACGAGCACACCGGCACCGCCCGATGTGTACGGCGCCAGTTCGGTGGTCACGAATGCAAAGTGGCTCATGTCGGGACCCGCAGACGATCGATCGTGGCCAACCGCTCACGGAGTGGTTTCAGTCGCGCGCCCCAGTCTGCGTCCATGCCCGCGGCAACCCTTGCAGCCTTCGACTCAGCATCGGCGGAAGCGATCGCTTCGTCGATCAGCGCTGCGAACTCGGCCGGCTCCGATGCGGTTGCAACGAGTGGGTGGTCGACGCAAACGGGAAGTGGCGTCGTGACCACCGGCACGCCGGCGGCGAGATACTCGTACATCTTGAGCGGACTCACAGCCTTCGTCATGTCGTCGACGACGAACGGCACGAGACCGACGTCGAACGAGCGTACGAACTCGGGC
Organism: uncultured Acidimicrobiaceae bacterium; assembly: GCA_964441975.1. GTDB lineage: Bacteria > Actinomycetota > Acidimicrobiia > Spongiisociales > UBA5794 > UBA5794. Next base: position 1,026 of record CAYTWC010000189.1, read on the forward strand.
ATGTGGCCACTCGGACGCGGACCGAGGAAGGTGACATTCGCGTGCGCTGAGAGTCGATCGGCCGGTTCTTTCGATCCCGGATCGACCGGTCCGACGATCACGAACGACACATCGGGCCTCGCCTGTGCGACCTGTGTCATCAGGTCGAAGTCGAACCATCGTGAGACCATGCCGTGGTACCCGACGATTGGCCTGTCGATCGTGTCCAACGCTGCCGCCGCCGTGCCGTCTGGTGCAAAACGGGCCGCGTCGACACCGTTCTCGAGAAAGAGGATGTCGGGGCGTTCAGCTTTGTGTTTGTCGACGAGGAGCGGAGCTGAGGCCGTCACGACGTCTGCCGATTGCACCAGCGGTGCGTGGTGCGTCCTGACTCTTCGCTCCTCGGGCACACCGACCTCATCGGCATCGAAGATCGAGAGATCATCGAGGATGTCGTACACGACGACCGGATCATCGAACCGCTCGAACATCGTCCTCACCGGTGCGAAGTGGGCGTAGAGGATCACACCACTTCGCGGCGTGTCCGCGAGCGTCGGCACGATGGTGACCCCGTCGGCGATCCTGATGGCTGGCTCCTCGGGATCCACGAAGTAGACCGGGTGACCGGCCTGAGCAAACGCCTGCATCAGGTATTGGGGGCGTTGGCGCATGTCATCCCATCGTGCCCAAGTGGGTGGATACACGACGGCACGCAATTCTCCCGGATCCGGTCCGTCGAAGCTCGGGACCCCCGCGAGCCGATCACGAAGGTCCGCCGCCCCGGGTAGCTTCTTGAGGAACCGTCGGATCGGGGCCGGAAGCCGGCGCACAAGCGCGGTTAGCCGGTGCACGTCAGCGACCCATCGAGGTTGCGCTCTTGGGAGGGCGAACGTGTTCGTGTTGCATCGCCCCATCCTCCGCGTCGGTTCGCAGGCATCGTGTGATCGCACGAGCCGATCCCTGATCACGTCGATGATAACGCTGCTCGATCATCGGTCCCCGACGATGCATGACCCTGGTCAGGGAGTGAATGTCCCGGTTACCTGCCGAGTCGGGTTCGTCGAGCCGTCGAATCGGATCGTGTGGTCTGCCGCACCGGCTGAGTTGTGGAGCCTGATGTACCAACGATCGTTGGACGGGCGGAACAGCGCGACCGTGTCGGTCCCGTCGCCGTTCCAGTCACCCGCATATGGGATATCGCCGCTTGCCCCGTAGATGAATTGGTAGTCGGCAGCACCTCCACCCAGATCCCATTTGAGAAGGACTCGACCGGTCGAAGGCCGTCGGAGTGCTATCTCGTCCACGCCGTCACCGTCGAAGTCCCCTGCGAATGGCACGTCCCCTGCGTCTCCGAAGACATAGTCGAAGTCTGCGGCTCCGAGACCCTGCCCGTCTTCGCCGAGTGCGTTGATGATGTAGATCCGGTGCTCGGAGGCCCGGTAGAGACTCACGGTGTCGCAGCCGTCCCCGTTGAAATCACCGACAAGTGGGACGTCGCCTGGATTTCCGAAGTAGAACTCGCGGTCGGCGATCCCCTGGGTGTTCGTCTGTCGCAGGTAGACGAACCCATCTGACTTCCGGTAGAGACCCGGAGTATCGATGCCATCACAGTTCCAGTCGCCCATGAACGGAACATCCCCCGGATTCCCGTAGTAGAACTCTGTCTCGCCCGGGTTGGTCCTCGGACGGTCGGCAAGCGTCCAAATGCCCAGTCCGTCGACATGTCCGATCGACTCACACGCGTTCGGCCCGACGCACTTCGGCCCTGCGTCAGGTGGCACGGTCGACGAGGTCTGGAACCATCGATCCGGAGCCCAGTTCGAGTTGCCTCCGAGCGAAATGGTCAACGACGCTCCATTGAGGACGAACAGATCGTCTCGTCCGTCACCGTCGTAGTCAGCGACCTCGAACATCGATGAGCTTGTGGTCGACACCGCAGGCGAAGCCGAAACGGCACTGCCTGTCGCCAGTCGGATTCGCAACGCAGGGGCCCCTCCGTTGGCGAGGGCGTACACGTCGGCCTTGCCGTCCATGTCGTAGTCACCGGTGGCAAAGTGCCATGATGCATTGGTTCCCGACACGTACGGCAGTGTGGCGACGATGGATGAGAAGCCGGTCGCCGACCCGTACACGTCGAATCCGGAGCCGTTCGCTGCATACACATCGGGAACGTAGTCCGAGTCGAAATAGCCGAGCAGGAGGGTTCCGCTGTCGCTCGGGATGCCGGTGGTGATGGAAACCTTGGACTGATGGTCTGAGATACCGGTCCAGATGTCGAAGCCAACGGTTGATGCGGATCGTTTCGGTACCCACGCGTCGGCGACACCGTCCTTGTCGTAGTCCCCCATCATGGTCTCACTACTCCCCGATCCCGACGTCGAGCGGAACGCAGTGTGGCGATAGTCGCCTACGGCACCCGAGGCCTCGATGAGGCCATCGGGATCCATTCGGACTATGTCGGGTGCTCCCTCCCCCGTCATGTCAGCAATGGTCATCGCTGAGGTGGAAGCCGGCACCGCGGACGTGAAGCCGAGGATCTTGGGCGTGAAGTTGGTCTGCGTGGTCACCGCGGGATACGGTGCTGAGCGTGCAGGATTGCCCGGAGTCTCGCCGGGTCCGCTCCACGAGAAGTGCATCGCGTCCTTGGAGTCGACCCATGACCCGCCCCAGCAGAAGCCGGCGTTCTCGAACGCTGTCACGAACCACGACGGCAGATCGGTTCGCAGGAAGTTGTCCCTGCTGTACGGATTCGCCTGCGGATTGATATCGAATGCGGTACCGAACGCATGCTCGGATGGACGGTAGGTGCCGCCGACGGTTCGCCAGTTCCGAGCAAACGCCGAGTAGACGTAGTACGCCTGCCCTGCTGCAAGTGAGCTCGACAGCGATGATCCGGCTGCGTTGAACGCAGGCAGGGTCTTTTGGTGGACGAAGAGGGTTTTCGACGAACCGGGCAGGTGCCACGGAACGAGTGCATTGCTCACCTGGTAGTAGGTGCGACCGAACATGTCACCCCACGGTCCCAGGATGAGTTCACTCGTCGGCATGGAGCCCGTGTGCGTGACATTCGGACGCGAGATGCCTGCGATCCCCGGTTCGCATCCTCGCGATTCGGAGAAGTTCGCGTTGCTGACTGCAGCGTCGTTGGCCGAAGCCTGGACCGCACCCACCACCACGAAACAGACGGCGAGCGCGCCGATGGTGGCGACGAGTCGTAACCGTTTCATTTCATCATCAACCCTACGGCACATCCGAGAAAACCTCGGTAATTCCCCTCACTGGGAGAAGCTGCGCGAACGCGTTCAGTTGTTTATCGGGCGCCAGCGCCGGTGAGTACAGTCCAAATTGATTTGGCCAGAATGCGAAGATCCAGCCAGATGGACGAGTGTTTGACGTAGTACAGGTCGTAGGTGAGCTTGTCGAAGGCGTCCTCGTCGCTGTCTCCGTAGCCGCGCTGGACCTGTGCCCAGCCGGTT
>CAYTWC010000190.1:0-4463 GCA_964441975.1 uncultured Acidimicrobiaceae bacterium
ACACTCCGGTCGGCTACGCGCCGATCCATTTTTTTTGTCGTGGGACGGGCCCCGGCTTGGGGGGGGGCCCTTCTGTGTTCTCCGGTCGGGCAAAACCCGGATGAATCATCCGTCTTCTGTGCCGAGGCATCGCATCGGCATCTAAGGTGTGCCGTGCATCTGGAACGGGAGGCACCGAATGACATTGGAGTTGCGTGGGATCACCAAGCAATTCCCCGGCGTGCTCGCGAACGACGATGTCAATCTCTCCGTCTCGTCGGGAGAGGTCGTCGCACTGCTCGGAGAGAACGGAGCAGGCAAGACGACCCTCATGAACATCCTGTACGGTCTGTACACGCCGACCGAGGGTGAGGTCCTCGTCGACGGCGAGCCCCTCGTCCTGGACTCACCCGGCGACGCGATCGCTGCCGGCATCGGGATGGTCCACCAGCATTTCATGTTGGTCCCCGTCTTCACTGTTGCAGAGAACGTGGTGCTCGGGGACGAACCGACGAAGTCACTCGGAGTGCTCAACACCAGGAAAGCGAAGAAGACCGTCAAGGAGATCTCGAGCCGCTACGGGCTTGATGTCGATCCCGATGCCATCGTCGAAGATCTCCCCGTAGGGTTCCAGCAGCGCGTCGAGATCATCAAGGTCCTGTCGAGAGAGGCGCGTTTCGTGGTCTTCGACGAACCGACATCGGTGCTCACGCCGCCGGAGGTCGAGCGGTTCTTCGAGATCGTGGATGAACTGAAGGCCGACGGCAAGGGCATCATCTTCATCAGTCACAAGCTCGGCGAAGCGCTTGAGGTTGCCGATCGCATCGTCATCATGCGTCGTGGCAAGACCGTGGCCGAAGTGTCCCCTGACGACGTCGACGAGACCAAGCTCGCCGAACTGATGGTCGGGCGACCCGTGGACCTCGTCGTCGACAAGTCCGCGGCTGAGCCGAAGGAGGTCGTCGTCTCCGTCACAGATCTGACCGTACTCGACGATCGGAACCACCTCGCAGTTCGCGGTCTGTCGATGGACATCCGCGCCGGCGAGATCGTCGGAATCGCCGGCGTGCAGGGAAACGGGCAGACCGAACTTGTCGAGTCGATCACAGGTCTCCGACCCTCGGTCGGTGGAACCGTCACGCTCGATGGCGAAGACGTTACGACGAAATCGCCGAGGGCGATCCATAATCGGAAGGTCGCACACGTCCCGGAGGACAGACAGAAGAGCGGTCTCGTACTTCCGTTCACCGTCACCGAGAACATCGTCCTCGATTCGTACCACGCACCACCGATTTCACGGGGGATCCTGATGAGCTGGTCTGCAGCCAAGGATCGGGCGCTCCGGCTGGTGGAGGAGTACGACGTCAGAACACCTTCGACGGAAGTCGCCGTGTCGACTCTTTCCGGTGGAAATCAGCAGAAGGTGATCGTCGCGCGCGAGTTCGATCGTGATGTTCGCTTCGTCGTGGCGTCACAGCCGACGCGAGGAATCGATGTCGGGTCGATCGAGTACATCCACAGCCGGATCGTCGAGGAGCGCGATCAGGGTGCTGCGGTGCTGATCGTCTCGTCCGAGCTCGATGAGATCATGGCGCTGTCGGACCGCATCCTTGTGATGTACGCCGGTGAGATCGTCGCGGAGTTCGATGGGTCCGCCACGAAGAGCGAGATCGGTCTTGCCATGCTCGGCAGCCAATCGGCCGAGGCGGCGCAGTGACCGACGAGACACCTACACCTGATACCACGCCGATCGACGACGCGGCGAGCGGTGACACCGTCGGGAACGAGACACCGAACGGAGAGACGCCCAACGGCCAGTCCGATTGGTACAAGCGGATCACGGGTGTCGGGACGACCGCTGGCAGAGCGATGGTGGTGCCTGCGCTCGCCGTGCTCACGGCTCTGATCGTCGGGGCGATCATCATCGCGCTCACCGATGTCGACACCTTGCCCCTCTGGCGGACTGACCCGGGAGAAGCGTTCCGCCTGACCATTTCGGGGATCGCCGACGCGTACGAGGCGCTGTTCGTCGGATCGGTCGGTTCGATAGACGCCATCAGTGAGACGCTGTTCGCTGCCACACCGCTCATCCTCGCTGGGCTCGCCGTCGCCGTCGGATTCCAGGCGGGGCTGTTCAACATCGGCGTCAACGGGCAGATGCACATCGGTGGTATGGCGGCGCTGTGGGTCGGATTCTCGATCGCCATCCCTGCGGCGTTCCACATCCCACTCGTGCTGGTGGCCGGGATCGTCGGTGGAGCGATCTGGGCAGGCATCGCTGGCGTCCTGAAGGCCAGAACCGGGGCACATGAAGTCATCACCACGATCATGCTGAACTTCATCGCCTTGTTCCTCGTCGACTACTTCCTCAAGTCCTCGCTGTTCCAGGCGCCCGGTCGCAACGATCCGATCTCACAACCGGCGAACCCATCCGCACAGTTCCCGACGTTGTTCGGCGACTACCGCGTCACCATCGGCTTCATCATCGCGGTCGGGGCGGTCGCGCTCGTGTGGTGGCTCATGTACCGCACGACCATCGGGTACGAGTTCCGAGCCGTCGGATACAACCCTTCCGGCGGCCGGTACGCAGGCATGAGTGTTGCGTGGATCTATGTGTCCGTGATGGCCGTTTCCGGCGCACTGGCCGGAGTCGCTGGCGCAAACCAGATCCTCGGTATCGAGCCGTACCGAGGGATCTCGAACTTTGCGGGGAACATCGGGTTCGACGCCATCGCGTTGGCGTTGCTCGGGCGGTCACATCCGGTTGGCGTGCTGCTCGCCGGCCTGCTCTTCGGTGCGCTCCGCGCCGGAGGGCGTGAGATGTCAGGGGCCGCCGGAATCCCGATCGACCTTGTGCTCGTGTTGCAGGCGCTGATCATCGTCATGATCGCCGCACCCGAGCTCGTCAGGGCGATCTACCGGATCAAGACGCCTGAGCAGGAGACACCGACGATCACAACGACTGGATGGGGCGGATGACTGCCGTTGCAGACCCGAACGAACATGTTGTCGTAACCAGGGCGACGCCTGCCGAGAAGCGGGCGACCGCGGTCGGCATCGTGCTCATTCTCCTCGCTGCGTTCACGTTCTATGTGTTCGGGCTAGGGGTCCAGAGCGGGCTCGAGTCGACGTTCAACCTCTCGCTTCCCGGCGCCCGATACGGGGACCTTTCGTGGACCGTCGACTCGCGGACGGTTGCGTTCGCTGTCGCTCTGCTCCTCGCGTTCCTCGGGGGTCTGTCGCTTCGTCGTTCCCATCTCAAGTGGACGAACCTCGCCCTGTCGATCGGGCTCGGTCTGTTTGCGTTCTCGTTCCTTACTTGGGCCGCTGCCGACGGATCGTTCAGCTTGGTCGGCATGCTCACATCCACGGTCGTCCTCTCCGTCCCGGTGACCCTCGGTGCGCTCACGGGCCTCATGTGCGAGCGCGTCGCCGTCATCAACATCGCGATCGAGGGCCAGCTGCTCACGGCTGCCTTCGTCGGCACGATCGTCGGTTCTGCCTCGAGTATCTGGGCCGGTTTGATCGCAGCGATGCTCACGGGTGCCGTTCTCGGGCTTGTGCTCGCCGTGTTGGCCATCCGTTATCGGATCGATCAGATCATCGCTGGCGTCGTCATCAACATCTTTGCGCTCGGCTTGACTTCGTTCCTTGCTCGCCGTGTTCTCAGCGAGGCCCAGGACCTGAACTCGCCCGGCCGTTTCGGTGCGATCAAGATTCCGTTCCTCGGCGACATTCCGGTCATCGGGCCGATGTTCTTCGACCACAACATGTTCGTGTACGTGACATTCATCCTGGTCATCGCACTGCACTTCGGCCTGTTCTACACGCGGTGGGGTCTGCGATCGAGGTCGGTAGGCGAGCACCCGGAAGCGGCCGACACGGTAGGGATCAACGTCTACAGGACGAGATACCGCAACGTGATCCTCGGTGGTCTCATCGCCGGGTTCGGCGGTGCGTTCCTCACCCTCGCACAGGTCTCACGCTTCGAGGAGAACATGACGGCAGGCATCGGCTTCATCGGTTTGGCCGCACTCATCTTCGGTCGCTGGCGGCCGCTCGGTGTGCTCGGTGCCGGTCTCGTGTTCGGCTTCGCCCGAGCGCTTCAGCAGAAGCTCGGAATCCTCGGAACGCCCATTCCTTCCGAGTTCCTGTCCATGACGCCGTACATCGTGACCCTCATCGTGGTGGCCGGTGTCGTCGGGCGGGCCCGACCACCAGCAGCTGACGGTCAGCCCTACGTCAAGGATTAGCGAGCGGCTCCCTGCGGTCGCTCGGATCTTCGATCCGAGGAGCTCCCTGCGGTCGCTTCGATCTTCGATCTTGGATCTTGGATCCGCGTCCAAGGTGCGGTGGAGCCTCACCGGTGGAGATTGTTCAGCGGGTCCCGTTGATGCTGTCGTGCAGATTGGTTCGCGGATCGATGATCGATGATCGATGATCGAGGATCCATGATCCATGATCCATGATCCATGATCCATGAT
>CAYTWC010000191.1:0-4459 GCA_964441975.1 uncultured Acidimicrobiaceae bacterium
TGGTCGTCGCGGCGATCGTCGTCGTACTGGATCAGCTGACGAAGTGGTGGGCGGAAACGGCGCTTGCTGCGGGACCGATTGTCATCATTCCTGACTTCTTCCAGTTCAGGCTGACATACAACACGGGTGCGGCGTTCTCAATGTTCTCGCAGGGAGGACCCGTGCTCGCTGTCATCGCCATCGGGGTGATCGGTGTGATCATGTTCGTCCTTTCAGACGCCTCGCGTCGGGGTGAGGCCGTTGCGCTCGGGATGGTGCTCGGTGGTTCCATAGGCAACCTGATCGATCGCATCACGCGAGGTGATGGGTTCCTCGACGGTGGCGTGGTCGACTTCATCGACTTTTCCTTCTTCGCGACGTTCAACGTCGCAGACATGGGTATCACCCTCGGCGTGGGTCTCCTGCTCCTGCTCGCGTTCTTGCCGAAGCGGTAGGTGCACATGGTCACGGTCGTCGTACCAGACGCCCACGCCGACGGGCGCTCCGACAAGATCGTGGCGGCCGTTCTCGGTATCAGTCGCTCCGCTGCCCGAGCGATCATCGAAGCTGGTGATGCGACAGTCGGTGGCGTTGCGGTGAGACCGTCAGAGAGGCTTGCTTCGGGAACCGAGATCGAGGTGGCTCTCCCTGACTCTCCCCGGGGCATGCGGGGCGACGATTCGGTCCCGTTCGACGTGCTCTACGAGGATGAGGCCGTGATCGTCGTGGACAAGCCGATCGGCGTGGTCGTTCACGCCGGCGCGGGGCGGTCCGACGGAACGCTTGCTCACGGGCTGTTGGCACGTTTCCCCGACATCGTCGGGGTCGGTCAGGAAGATCGGTGGGGGATCGTGCACCGTCTCGACAGGGACACATCCGGTCTCCTCGTGGTCGCGCGGACCATCGATGCGTATGGAGTCCTGACCGACATGCTGAAGAAGAGGGCGATTTCGCGTCGCTATCTGTCCTTGGTTCGTGGCGAGTTCACCAACACCACAGGCACGATCGACGCGCCGATCGGTCGTGATCCCGAGAACAGGACGCGGATGCGGGTCTCGCGCGACGGGCGTCCGTCCGTGTCACACTACCGCCGCCTCGCCGCATGGTCGGCGGCATCCGCGTCGTTGCTGTCGGTCACTCTTGAGACCGGTCGGACGCACCAGATACGCGTCCACATGCGAGCGATCGACCACCCGATCGTCGGCGATCGTGCGTATGGTCGCTCCGGTGGTGTCGGTGATCCCGGTCGACCGTGGCTCCACGCGAGACAGCTTGCGTTCGACCACCCGCTGTCCGGGGAGCGAGTCGACGTCGTCAGCCCACTCCCTCAGGATCTATCCGATAGTCTGTCAGCGTTGGGTGAACCCGATTCGGGAACCCTTGTCGATGTCGGAGGGTCTGCGTTGTGAGTGTCTTCTATGAACGGTTGTCGAACCTCGACGCATCGTTCCTCGCTCTCGAGTCGCGAGAGACGCACATGCACGTCGGAGCGGTTGCCCTCTTCAACCCGGGACCGGCGACCGAGGGACGTGGCGTGGACATCGATCTCATCCGCGACATCATCGCGTCGCGGCTGCACTTGATCCCGCGGTACCGCCAGCGCCTCGCCACTGTGCCGATCGAACGCCACCCGGTGTGGGTCGACGACGAGTATTTCCATCTCGACTATCACGTGCGGCATATCGCGCTGCCGCACCCGGGAAGCGATGCCCAGCTCAAGGCCCTTGCCGGGCGGCTGATGTCCCAGCAGCTTGACCGGTCGAAGCCGCTGTGGGAGCTCAACATCGTCGAAGGGCTCGAGAACGGCGGATTCGCGATCATCACCAAGATCCACCACTGCATGATCGACGGCATGTCAGGGATCGATCTCATGGCAGTCATCCTCGATTTTGCCGATACGGTTGAGGTCCCCGATCCTGTTCCGTGGGAACCACGCCAGGCGCCCAACGGCACGGAACTCGCCGTGCGCGAGATCTCGCGAGGGATCTCGTCGCTCATCGCGAGCGTCGGCGACCTCTCGTCGATCGCATCGGGATTCGGTGAAACGGCTTCGGAGTGGACGCACAAGTTCAAGGCATCGCTCGCATCGCTCGGATCCGGGTGGCTCACCCCGGCTGCCCGCACACCTCTCAACGGGCCTATCGGTCCGGGACGCTCGTTCGAGTGGCTCGAACTACCGCTTGATGGTGTGAAGGCGATCAAGAACACGCACGGCGCCACGGTCAACGACGTGATGCTTGCCGTCGTCGCGGGGGGAGTCCGTCAATACCTCATGACCGAGGGTGGGATGTCCGAAGACGACCTCGCGACGGCCGAGTTCCGCGTCATGGCACCCGTGTCGGTCAGAACCCGTGACGAGCGCGGGACGCTCGGCAACAAGGTCGCGATGTGGCTCATCTCACTCCCGATCGGCGAGTCCGACCCTGCCAAGCGGTTGAACGAGGTTTCTGCGGTCACCAAGGACCTCAAGGAGACGGATCAAGCCCTCGGTGCGTCAACCATCGTGTCCGTCTCGGCGGGTGCTCCCGCTGCGCTCGTCTCGCTCGGGGCGCGGCTCGCCTCTCGCGCTCGACCGTTCAACATGACCGTGACGAACGTTCCCGGTCCGCAGTTCCCACTGTATCTGGCAGGCTCACCGATGACGGCGACGTACCCGCTCGTGCCGCTGTGGCAGAGCCACGGAGCAGGCATCGCGATGTTCTCGCTCATGGGCAAGGTCAACATCGGTCTCAACACGGATCGCGATCTCATCGCTGATCCTTCCCTCATAGCGAAGGCGCTCGAAGCATCCTTCGACGAACTTCGGAACGCGCCGGTCCTGACCAAGGCAAAGCCCAAGAAGAAGGTCAAGAAGGCACCCCCGATGGGGACGCGCTAGAAGCTCGGAGAAGTTTCAACCCGTCCCAGCCGAACGGAGTGCCACGGTGTTCCAGAACCGTGTCGTGGAGGAACGCTCTCGTTCACGAACCTTGGATCCGGGAGAGGTTCTCGTAGAACGTCGTGACATCTGGGCAGTCCCAGAGGTCTCGCAACGTGATGTAGCCACCGAACCTGTATCGCCGCCAGCACCGATGTCCGTCGATGTAGAGAGGGTTGTCGCCGTGGTCGCCCCAGTTCTCGACCACGAGGTCGTCGCCGCGCTTGTGGAAGACGGGTGGACCGTGCCTCGGCGGATCGCCCTGCTCGTTCACAGCTCGGGCCTCGCAGGCGCGACAGACCATGGTCATGTAGGAGGATGCGAAGTCCGGGTCGTCGTGCAGCGTCCCACAGATGGCGCAACGGGTCGGGTCTGGGTTCACAGGCGAGCGATCTCCTTTGTAGATGCTGGATAGATGGAGGCTGCGTCTCCCCTTCTTTTCATTTCTTTTCTTTTCTCTTCTTTTCTACTTGTTCTTGGGGGAGGCTGCGTCCGAATCCTGACACCGGTGGCTAGGGAGGCGATCTGTCGTCGCCGGATGGGTTGACCGTGTAGATATGACCGAGGGGTGACGTCCATTCGATATCACCGTTCGGGAGCTCCTCGTACGTCCAGCCGGCCTGATGTCTGAGCACGTGATCGTGCCGGCACAGGGGAGTGAGGTTGCTCGTGACCGTGCGACCGCCCTTGCGGTATTCCGTCCGATGGTCCATGTCGCACTCGGTAGCGGGCATCCGGCAGCCGGGGAACACGCAGGTCGGATGCACCGACTCCAGGTATCGCCGTTGTCCAGCGGTGGGGCGTCGACGAGTGGCACTGGTGTTGACCACCCGGCCGGTCGTCGGGTCGGTGACCGAGTACCGCCACTCGCTGTCGTGATTGCTGGAAGCGACCTTTCTTGCGATATCGGCGACGATCGGGCCGTACCCAGCCAGGTCGCCCGGGCGTTCGTCGAGTTCCAACAGTGTCGTCAGGTCCACTCGGATGTCGACCGTGCCGGTTCGACCGGCCTGTGCCGTCGGATTGCCGTTCAGAAGATCGAGGAATACGTCGGCGCGAAGTTGGTCCATCGTGCGTGGATCGGTGGGTGACCTGAGTGACTTGGCGATCTCGTTGATTCGGTTTGTCGCGGTCGCCACCGCGTCGGGCGGGAGATCCATCGCATAGAGATGGGCGGTGCCGTTCTCGCCTGGTTGGTGAGAAATGCGGCGGTTCTCGAGCGCAGCCTCGTACCGGTCCCATGCGTCGTCCGGTCCGACCTCGATACAAGCCCTGCGAATTTTTGCTCGGAGTTGACCGGTTGTGAGGTCGGACGCTGCCGACAGAACCAGATCGACCACCGATGCAGCCGCCCCGTCGTCGAGGTGGGACACACCGTCGACGATCACGCGGGCTCTCCGAACGTCGATGTGTCCGGCACAGAGCGCGTCGTACACGTTCGGGTGTCGCTGGACAAGGTCGAGGGCACAGAGCAGCTCGTTGTCTGCAGACCGTCGAGTGAGGTTGAGTGCGGCCCGGATCTCGCCGGCGTATTCGTTGCACATCCGGCACATCTGCTGCGTT
>CAYTWC010000192.1:0-1194 GCA_964441975.1 uncultured Acidimicrobiaceae bacterium
ACAGCACCGAACGCCCGCACCTCGAGCACGTTGATGTTGGCTGCTTTCTCCGCTTCGTTCGCGGCCAGCGCTGCATACGCAGCGGGACCGCACTCAAGCACGTACAGCGTCTGACCGGGGATGATCATCTGGCCATGCCGTGTCCTGTTGATCAGCTGGGCGTGGTGATCGTCGATCCTCCTGATGATCTGGGACGTGTGGACAACGGGCTTGATGCGATCCGACTCGGTCGCGCCCAGCGAGTCGAGGATCGCCTCACCCGCTGCGCGCGTCTCGGACTGTTCGGGGGAATGCACTTCAAGCAGGCCGAAGACCCGCTCGATGATCTGCATACCGGGCTTCACGCTCGTCGCCTTGAGGGCGACATCGGTCAACCGGTTGATCTCGATACCCGGCGCCACCTCGACGAACAGGACGGCTTCACCCGCCAGCGGCAGAAAACCCTGGGCGGTCGTGCCCATGAACGCTGCGTACTGTGGCTGCAAACTGTCGAGGAATGCATACGAACGCAGCTCAATACCGCTGGTCATCACCGTCTCCTTCATTTCCACTCACGATCTGAACTCCCGCGGACGCGCCGATCCGTGTTGCGCCTGCCGCGATCATGTCCTCTGCGTCTTCGAGCGTGCGCACACCCCCGCTCGCCTTGACACCCATGGTCGGTCCGACGGTCTCGCGCATCAACGCTACGTCATACACGGTCGCGCCGCCACCATTGAACCCGGTCGACGTCTTGACGAAGTCCGCCTTCGCCTGTCTGGCGAGGGCGGAAGCAATCACCTTCTCCTCGTCACTGAGAAGCGCTGTCTCGAGGATCACCTTTGCAATGGCGCCGCCCTCATGGGCCGCATCGACGACCTTCTCTATGTCCTTGAGTACGAGGTCGTGATCGCCTGACCTGAGTGCCCCGATGTTGATCACCATGTCGACCTCGCGGGCGCCGTCGCGCAACGCACGTCGGGCTTCCATCGCCTTGATCTCCGGTGGCGTCGCCCCAAGGGGGAAGCCGATCACCGTGCACACCTTCACAGAGGAACCACGCAGCCGCTCGGCTGATCGTTTCACCCATGTCGGGTTGATACACACCGATGCAAATCCATACTCCATCGCTTCGTCGCACATCGTGTCGATCTCGGCCGCAGTGGCGTCCGGTCGCAGCAGTGTGTGATCGATGTACTTGGCGAGATCGAGGGG
>CAYTWC010000192.1:1204-2757 GCA_964441975.1 uncultured Acidimicrobiaceae bacterium
CGTTCGCCACGACCTGTCTGAGTTTATCCGGGGTGGCGCAAATGTCGGAGCGCTCAGCGAGAGCGGCCAGCACTTCTCGTGTGACAATCTCGACAAGCTGTTCCCTGCTCATGTCTGTCATGACCGGCTTCCCGTCTTCTCCAATTCGGTGATCTTGTCAACCCGTCGCGCGTGGCGTCCCTCTCCGTACGGGGTCGCTATGAAATCTTCGACGATCTGGAGGGCGAGGGCGTCCCCGATGAGACCTGCTCCGAGCGTCAGGACGTTCGCATGGTTGTGCTCTCTTGCGTTGCGAGCAGTCGACAAGTCGTAGCAGAGAGCGGCCCGGACACCCGGGATCTTGTTCGCCGCCATGCACGATCCGATTCCTGCTCCGTCGATGATGACGCCGACGTCGACGTTACCGCCAGCGACCTCGCGCCCGACGGCAGCCGCGATGTCGGGATAGTCGACCGCCTCCGTCGAGTCGGTCCCACAGTCGACGACCCGAAGACCCTTCTCTCCGAGCTTGAATGCGAGCTTTTCCTTGAGGGCATAGCCGCCGTGGTCTCCCCCGACGGCGACCGACGACACGGGCGTACCAAGAGGCGGCCTGTCGGTGTCGCCGGCCATCGCGATCGGCGCCGCAGTTCCGGCTGCGTGTGAATCGGGAGCGTCAAGAAGCCCATCGACGATGTTGCGGACGAGCGAGCGCACGTCGGCTTCGATGTTCGGATCTCGTGCGGTCACATTCGCTCCTTCGAGAGCCATCCTAGAACTCGTCGGCTGGCGACGGCGCTTCGCCCGCGTCGCAGTCCACTCGCAATGCCGGCGGCCCATCGCACGGGTGCCGTCGGTAGGATGTCGAACGAATGGACGCAAGCACGAGATGGGAAACCGAAGCGATCCGATCAGGGTCGACGAAACGCGCTGTTCCGCCGCGTCCGTCCGCGAAGCGCGGCACACCTCGGCGATCGGATCGCACCTGGGTCACCCTCAAGGAGGCCGAATCGCTGACCGGGATCCCGTCGAACACGTTGAGGAAGTGGGTACGCAAAGACACCATCGAGACGTATCTCGAGTCCGACGGTGAGGTCGAGCTACGGATGGTCGACCTGACATCCATCCGGGCGCGTGCCGAGGAACTCGGTCGAGAACTCGCCCCTCCAACGCACACCGACGGTACAGCACCTGCGGAGCCGGACCCGAAGCCCCGGGCAAGCACCGGGGCCACCCCGGCGACCGACATCGTCGGGACAGACTCCGTTGACGAGTCCCCGACGACGGCAGGCGAGACGATGCTGGTGCCCATCGACGCCTGGAACAAGATGCTCGATCAACTCGGCAACCTCCATGAAGCCGGACAACAACTCGCGGAGGCGCGCGAGCGAGCGGCGAAGGCCGAAACCGAAGCAACGTTCCTGCGCGAACGGCTCCGAGAAATCAGATCACACACCGTTGAGGGGAACGAAACCGCTGAGATACAGACGTCTGAGGTCGCCGCTCCCGATGCAACGCCTGACGACGACAACACGTCGACGGACGCGCCCGCCGAGCAACCGCCCCACACTCCC
>CAYTWC010000192.1:2767-4447 GCA_964441975.1 uncultured Acidimicrobiaceae bacterium
AGACGACGACCTATTGGCGGTACCTCACGACCGGATGGCGCGACCGCAAACGTCGGACCTGATCACCGAGTGTCGACGTCTCCTGCCAAGTGAGCCGCCCGATCGCTGACTAGTCAATCCATCCGCGATCGTATGTGTCTAGGCACAAGGGGCGGATGCCCATACTGTGGGAACAATGGTTAGGAAAACCGTCTGGGTTGGCATCCTTGCTTCAGCAATGATGATGATGACGATCGGGGTTGCTTCGGCGGCCCCGACCGTCACGTCCCTCTCGTCGTGGGAATCGATCGTTGTCGATGGAACCATCGTCGGAGGCAACCGCACGATGGTGGTCACGAACACATCCGGAGCCGAGCTCGCAGAACACGCGATCGACCTCGGTGCCCCGCCATGTGAATGTGCCATCGTCGAGGTGTCCGGCGGTCAATCAGTGTCGGACAACCGGTGGGCGGTTCCCTCTCTCGCCGTCGGTGAAACCGCGGTCCTGACCCTTCGCTACGGGAGCACACCGCTCCGAGCAGCCGTCGTACCGCAACGACCTCCGTCCCAACCCGATTTCGCGCTCTGGCTCGTTCTCGCAACTGCGCTGACCGGCGCAACCGCCGTCGTCATCGCCATATCGAGACCAGCGCTTCCGTACGCAAACCTCAGGCCGTGGTCGGGGCGTGCACAACCCTTGCCGCGATAGCTCTGCGGTAGCCCAACCACAACAGGCTGATCCCGACCATCAGGGAAACTGATAGTCCGGCGGACTCGCCGAGAGCGGTGAACGTACCGCCCACCGCGGGCGCAAGCACACCGAGGATGATGTAGACGTTGGCGACCGCGAGTGCCCGATTGGTACGCATGACCCGGACAATGGTCGTCAGCGACAGACCGATGATGACGATGGTCCCCACCGCCCCTGACACTGCGGCGAACAGACGAGGGCCCGGCAGGGTCAAGGCTTCGAGCGCAAACGTGAAGTCGAACACGTCACTGCCTTCGGGAATGCCGTCCTCCGGGAGCGTGGTGACAAATGGTGCGAGGAACGTAGAGAAGAACCCGAAGACAACCCACAGGATCGTTGGCGTCAAGAACCTCCGTGCCGCACGCTCGGACACGACCAACGCGATGGACCCCGCCGCGAGCAACGGGATATTGGCTATTCCACCGAAGAAGTAGAAGAGACGGAACGAGAGCGACGACCAACCGGTCCCGAGCCCGACGACGAGCGCCCAGGAGGCGAGCGCGTAGCACCCGAAAGCGAGCGCCCAGATCTCGGCGTGGAGCCGTTTGCGTCGACGCCAGCTCATGTAGAGATCAACGGCAAACGCCGACGCGACCGCTGCAGCCACGACCGAAAAGATCAAATCCATGTGAGCGAGCGTACTGTCAAGTCTCGCCGATCTTCATATGCCGACGGCCAGCGTTGCGGTCCTCGGAGGCATCCCAATACGCGACGTACCACTACTGTGCTGGCGTGGTAGACACAGCATTCACGACGGCAGGCCTCGGTCACGCATACGGCAAGATCGCCGCGCTCCACAGCCTTGACATGTCCGTCCCCCGGGGCCGCACCGGCCTCGTCGGTGCGAACGGCGCAGGCAAGTCGACGCTCATCAAGATCCTGCTCGGCATCGTTCATCCGACGGTGGGAACGACGACCGTCCTTGACATGGATCCTCGAACCGACATGGT
>CAYTWC010000193.1:0-687 GCA_964441975.1 uncultured Acidimicrobiaceae bacterium
TGCGGTCTCGAGAGACGATGTGCTGCGGGAAGGCATCGGCTCGGGTGTCGATGTGTGGTGTGTGGCACGCGGGGAGTAGTCATCCGGTGGCCGGTCGGCGGGCTCGGTCGGGATAGCGGAAGTAGGCCGCGATGCGATCTCCCGCCAGATCGTGGACCGGGAAAGCGACGCCGAAGACTGACTCGAGAGAGGCCGGAGAGATGACGTCGGTCGGAGCTCCATCCTGAACCACCTCTCCACCCCGCATGGCGACTATCCGGTCGGCGTAGACGCTCGCGTAGTTCACGTCGTGGAGGACGATGATGATCGATTTGCCGTGATCATCCGCGAGCGACCGCAGGAGCTGCATGATGCCCGTCGCATGGACCATGTCGAGGTTGTTCAACGGCTCGTCGAGCAGCACATACCTCGTGTCCTGTGCGAGGACCATGGCGATGTACGCACGTTGGCGTTGGCCGCCTGACAGTTCATGGATCGGTCGGTGTTCGAGGTCCTCGAGGTCGCAGTAGGAGAGGGCGACGTCGACCGCGTCATGGCATGCGGGTGTGAGGCGGCCCTTCGAATGGGGGTAGCGCCCGAACTCGACGAGTTCCCTGACGGAGATCCGGGCGGTGGTGTTGTGATCCTGCCGGAGGATCGATAGCTTCCGCGCCACCTCGTGGCCAGGCGAAGTGAAGACGTCCACGC
>CAYTWC010000193.1:697-4439 GCA_964441975.1 uncultured Acidimicrobiaceae bacterium
GCGGTCACGGTTCCGGCGTCCGCATCGAGGATGCGGCTCATCAGCGAAAGCAGGGTCGATTTCCCAGCGCCGTTCGCACCGATGATGGTCGTCAACCCCGCATCGGGGATCTCGAGTGACACGCGATCGACGACGGTGTGCTCGCCGTACGCCTTTGTGAGTGCTTGGACCGAGATCATGAACGAGACTTTCCTACGAGCAGGATGACGAAGAACACGCCACCGACGAGATTGATGATCGAACCGAGCGTGCCGCTGTAGCTGAGCAGGTGCTGGAGCGCGGTCTGGCCCAGCACGAGGGCAGTCACCGAGATGATGGCAGCCGTTGGGAACGTCCACGTGTGTCGTTGGGTGCCCAGCAAGCGATAGGCCAGGTTTGCGACGAGCAGCCCGAGGAACGTGATCGGTCCGACCATCGCGGTCGAGACCGCGACGAGGATGGCGACAACGATCAGGAGCCGGGTTACGAGAGGGCGATAGTCGATGCCCAGCGTGATCGCCCGCTCGCGTCCGAGTGTGAGGACGTCCAGCTCAGGGATCATCCGCATAGCCGCGAGCGTACCGACGAGGAGCAATCCGGAAGCGATGCCCAGCACCTGGGTGTCGATGTTGTTGAAGCTTGCGAACAAGTCCGACATCAGCGTCTCGAACTCGTTCGGGTCCATCACGCGGACCATGAACGACGTCACCGAACCGAAGAGCGTAGCGGCGATGACGCCGATCAACACAAGGGTGTACAAACCCCGCGATTCGTCCGACAGGATCCATCGGTACAGCAGCGTCGCGCTGACGATCAGCATCGTGGCGTTGATAGCGAAGAGCCACAGGTCCGGGATCTCCTGATACGCGGTCCCTCCGATGACAAACACGAAGGATGTTGCGAGGAGGACGTACAGGGCATCGAATCCCATGATCGACGGGGTCAGAATGTGGTTCTCCGTCAAGGTGTGGAAGATCACGGTCGAGATCGCAACCGCCACTCCGACGACGGCGAGTGCCGCGAGTTGCTCCAGGCGGCGGGGGAGTGCGAAGTCCCAATGACCGTCGACACCCCACGTGAGGAATGTGACGACCGAGCCGGTCAGGGCAATTGACAGCCAGGCGATGGTCCTTCGGTTTCTGCGCCGAGGGTCTTGGTAGGAGGGAGCGTCATCGGTGAGTCCGATCACCATCGCGTCACGCTGTGGCATATCGGTTGCCCCTTCGCATCACCATCGTCAGGAACACCCCAGCACCGAGCACGCCGACGATCGTCCCGACTGGGATCTCGTACGGGAAGATGATCAGGCGACCGACAATGTCGCAGGCCAGAACGATTGCAGCACCGGCAAACGCGGTGATCGGTAGTACACGACGGATGTTGTCACCCACCATGAGGGTCACGATGTTGGGCACGATCAAACCGAGGAAAGGGATGGCGCCAACCGTGACGACTACGACGGCGGTTGCGAACGAGGCGATGCCGAGTCCCGCAGCCATCGTCTTCTTGTAGTTGACGCCGATGTTGGTGGCGAAGGCCTCGCCCATTCCGGCCGCCGTCAGCCGGTTTGCGAAGAGATAGGCGGCAGCGGTTGCGATCCCCGCGAGCCAGAGGACCTCGTAGCGACCTTGGATGACTCCGGAGAAGTCGGCGACGAACCACGTGTCGAGCGATTGGGTGAGGTTGTTTCGGTACGCCAGGAACTCGGCGACCGCCCGGTATACGCCGCCGAGCACGAGGCCGATGAGGGGCACGAGGATCGCATCGCTGTAACGCGTCTTGCGAACGACGACGAGGAAGATCGCGGTGCCGGCCAGCGCGAATACGAGGGCGAACCCGACCTTGCCCATCACGGGGGCCGCGGGGTTCAACAAGGTGACGACGAGGAGCCCCACTGCCGCTGCGTCCACCGTTCCGGCGGTCGTCGGCGCAACGAACCGATTGCGGACGAGGTTCTGGAGGATCAGACCGGACACGGCCATGGCTGCGCCGGACAGCATGAGTGCCATGGTCCGTGGAATGCGGCTGATCATGAACACACGGCGAGCCTCGGGATCGGAGATGAGGTCGGCCACGCCGATATCGATCACCCCGATCCACATAGACACACCCGCGAGCACGCACACGACTGCAACGGTCGCCCAGAGGACGACCGTTGCAGTCGGAGTGCGGCTCGTGGTGATCATCGATCAGTCGACGACGGAGTCGACCTCTTCGATCATGGTCGTGATCGAGTTCAAGCCACCGAACGCCAGATACCACTTGGCCGTGTCGACGTAGAGGATCTTGCCATTCTGGGAGGCGTTCGTGCCGTTGACGAGTTCGTTGTCGAGGATCTCGGCAGCACTTGCACCCTCGGCGCCGATGGCGGAGTCCCGGTCGAGCACGATGAGGATGTCGGGGTTGGTGTCGGCGATGAACTCGAAGGACACAGCGTCTCCGTGGGTATCGATGGCGACCTGCTCCGCGGCGGGGGTGATACCGAGCACGTTGTACACCAGATCGAATCGGCCTTCGGGGTCCGGTCCGTAGGCCGAGACCTCACCGCCACTCGTGAGGATCACGAGCCCGGTTCCGTCGTCGGCTGCCTGTGCGGCGACGTCGGCGGCGGCAGCATCCACCTGATCGAGGGCTTCTTGCGCCTGCTCTTCGACGCCGAAGATCTTGCCGATCGCCGTCGTGTTCATCTGCAGGGACTCGAGGAACGTGTCACTACCCCACTCGAAGGTGATGTCCACCGCTGGTGCGATCGCCTCCATGTCCTCTTCCATGCCATACGACCGACCACCGACGATGATCAGGTCGGGTTCAAGCGCGTTGATCGCTTCCATGTCGAACTCGAAGAGGTTGCCGACGTTCTCGAGCTCGGCATAGGCCGACAGGTACCCAGGCGGGGGAGTACCAGCCGGGATGCCGACGACCCGGTCACCGAGTCCGAGGTGGTCGAGCGTGTCAAGCACGGCGTAGTCGAGTACCACCACGCGCGCCGGGTTGAACGGAACGGTGTCCTCGCCGCCGTAGTAGGTCTCAACGGTGACCTCCGTCGGGGACCCCTCGGTGGTAGAGGTGGTGGCGGCGGTATCCGTGGTGGTCGTGTCGTCGGCACTCTCGCCGGAAGCACACGCCGCCGCGAGCAGAGCTATCGCGACGAGGAGTACCACGATCTGGAAACGGCCTAGTCTGGACTGCATTAGGGTGACCTTTCGAATTGTTTAGGTTGACCTTCGAAATAAACACTATAGCCATAGTGAAAATAGACCTCAATTCGAGCGAGTTCCATGTCGTCGGCGTGCCAAGACGAGACGGTGAATCGGGGTCCGGTCTACTGTCGCCCATTCCTGTAGCGCCTCGCCGAGTGGATCCCTCGAACCCCAAACGACCTGAATTCCACGGAACGCGCGTGGGCGACGCTGATAGAGTCGGGTGAAACAACGGAGGTTGACGAATGGCACACGGAGACATCACACACATAGACATTCCCGTGGATGACATGGAGCGCGCAACGGCGTTCTACGGAGCCGTGCTGGGTTGGCAGATCTCCGAAATGGACGGCTTCGAGGGGTATCCGATGTGGCAGGCGCCCAACCAGGTGAGCGGCGGTGGGTTCGCACAACGAGAGGGTTCTTTTCAATCGATCCGGACCTACGTGGAGGTCGACTCAATCGACGACGTTCTCGCGAAGGCCCTCGAAGCGGGCGGCGATGTCGTACTCGCGAAGTCGCCGATCTCCGACACCAGCTGGTACGCGGTCGTGTCTGATACC
>CAYTWC010000194.1:0-4432 GCA_964441975.1 uncultured Acidimicrobiaceae bacterium
TTGCTCCGGTGGCCCTGATGTCCGAGATCATGATCTCCTGGGTGACTTTGTCGGGCGAGAGGGCGCCGAGGTTCGCAACGACGACGGCATCGGCGTTGTTGTTGCGCACGATGTCGAGCAGCGCCTTGAAGCCCGGTCGGTCGGTCGGGGCTACCGCAGCATGGTTGTCCTGACATACCGCGACCAGCTCGTTCCCCGAATCGCGCACCCATCGACGGACCCGTTCACTCTGGGCGAACGCGGTATCTGGGTCTTTCAGACCGGGGGTCTGACGAACGTAGCCCGCTATGCGCATGATGCCTTCCTGTGTGCGCGACCATCGGTCGACTCCGTCGAACCGATAACGCACACCCAGTATCGCACCAGTGCGCATCGTGGTCAATCACTGTCGGAGAGTAGTTGAGGTTCCGAACCTCCGGGATGCGACCCTGCTACCGGACGCCGTCATCCGCGCTGACAACCGCTGTCAAGGTTGTACGGGTTGTTGGCAATTCTCAATCCGGGTACCGGTGGTACGATTCCTTCCGCCATGCGAACCCTTGTCCTGAACGCATCGAACGAGCCGCTGTCGGTGGTCTCGGCGCGTCGGGCGCTCGTGCTGCTTCTCCGGGACCGAGCTGACATGGTTGCGGATTCGGATCGGACGTGGCGCGCAGAGGCCGACGTCTTCAATGTGCCTTCGGTGGTTCGGCTCCGACGCTTCGTCAACGTGCCGTATCGGCGGTCCATGCCGTTGAGCCGTCGTGCCATCTTCCTGCGCGATGAGCATTCCTGTCAGTACTGCGGACGGCATGCGGAGAACATCGACCATGTGATCCCCAAGGTGCAAGGCGGGAAGCATCGATGGGACAACGTTGTTGCATCGTGTCGTCGATGCAACACGAGAAAAGGTGGGCGCACTCCGGCGCAAGCAGGTCTTGAACTTCTCCGACCACCGACATCACCCGGCAGGTTCGACTGGGTGCATGTCGCTGCCGGCGGTCGCGCGGAGAAGGCGTGGCAGCCCTACCTCAACGGGACGACGGTGTCGGCCGAAGCCGCGAGCTGATCGGTTCGGTTCAGCGAACGACGAGTACCGGGCAGGTGGCGCGTCGAACGAGCTTTGCTCCGGTCGAGCCCAGGAGTCCGTGGAATCCGCCATGTCCGTGGGATCCGACCACGATGGCTTCCGCACCGATCTCCTCGGCGAGTGCAAGGATGTCGGCGGCCGGATCATCCCCTTCCCGCACCACGGATTCCGCTTCGCCACCCGCCTCCCGGATCGCTGTCACGATCGGTCGGCACACCTCGATCCGTTTGTCGCCGAGATACTGATCGATCACGGCATCGTCTCCCGGCCACGAGCGCGGAGTCGCACTGGTGCCGTGGGGCGCATCGACATACTCGGCATCGGCATCGACTCCGGCAGGCGAAGCTTCGCCGAACTGTCCACGGAGGTCGCTGACGAGTGTTCGTGGGACGCGCACGATCGTCGCCACGGTTGCCTTGCCGTCGGGCCCGGCCAAAGAACCGGCGAAAGTCGCTGCCTTCTCGACGTCAATCGAACCGTCCGTTGCCACGAGCACGTGCATGGTGATCCTCCCACGAATCGGATTGCGTCAGTCACCCTAGCCGGGTGGACCTCAGCGGTGCTGTGTTGCGGTCGATGGATCGGACGTCGTCGACGCAGGGACCGCCGCCTACGCACCGACCCCATGGTTCGAGGCGATGCGTTCAAGCGTCGGTACGGCGATACCTCCAGCCTCGGCATGACGGAGGGCTCGTGCGAGGCGTTTCGGCGCCGATCGGCCCGTCGTGCCGTGGTCGGGGTCACCGTCGAAGGCAGCGAGCATGTGAGCGTACGCGGAATCCGCATCGATCGGCCGTCCGACAAGGTATTCCTGGATGGCGAGAACCTCGTCACCGACATTCCGAGCAAGCTCTTCGTGGTCGTTCCAGAGATCCCGGACCGTGCCCCCGGTCTCGAGCCCGGCGATGTTGGCTACGAGGATGTAGAGGTTTTTCGCTATGAGCTCATCGACCAATGCCTCGTCGGGAATCTCGAGCGCCGCGATGCCAGCGTCGACGAATGCTTGGACGAGCGTTGCTGCGTGTGGTCCGGCGATCGGTGTCGGAATCACGACGTTCGTGTCGATCCCAGGTTTCTTCTCGAACCAGACGACGGCGACGGTCGGGTCTTCGATATCGTGCCGCTCCCAGTCGCGGGGGAGTAGTTCGTTCTGGATGAGCACCGTGCGTTCCTTCCACGACGACGGCAGCGACGCGAGGACGTCATCAAGGTCGCCCTCGCCGACGGTCACGAGCACCATCAGCGGGTCGGGAAGGGCAGACGCGAGCTCTGCCACGTCGGTGTCGCGGGTCACAGGAACGATCGTGTGGCCTGCCTTGAGCAGCGACTTCGCAAAGACGCCAGCCATCTCGCCGACGCCGACAAGGACAACGGTTGAAGCTGAATTGTTCATCGGGCGAGCGTACTGCAGGTCGCGTTCTGCCCGGTCAGCCCTTCACCCCGATGCGCTGATACTTGCGTACCGACAGTGGCACGAAGATGACGAGGATGATCCCGATCCAGATCATGGTGTACAGCACCGGGTTCTGGAGCGACCAGACGGTCGGTTCGGGAACGACGGACGGAATGTTTCCGAACAGTTCCCGGACCGCCTGTGTCAACGCAGAGATTGGATTCCACTCCGCAAATGTCTTGAGAACCCCGGGGAGGTTTGCGCTCGGCACGAAGGCGTTCGAGATGAATGTCAGAGGGAAGATGACCATGAACGCTGCGTTGTTGATCACTTCGACACTCGGAACCGAAAGCCCGACGAGAGCCATGACCCACGAGAACGCATACGCAAAGAGCAGGAGCAGTCCGAAGGCCGCAAGTGCACTCAGGACTCCGTCGTAGAAACGCCAACCGACGACGAGTCCGGTCAGCGCCATGACGATCAGCGAGAGCACGTTGTAGGCGACGTCGCTCGCGGTCCTGCCGAAGACGACGGCAGACTTCGACATCGGGAGCGAGCGGAATCGGTTGATGATGCCCTTCTGCATGTCCTCGGCGAGTCCTGCACCGGTGAACGTTGCTCCGAATACGACCGTCTGGGCGAAAATGCCGCCCATCAGGAAGTCCTGGTAGGTCATCCCGGGGATCACGATCGAATTCCCGAACACGTACACGAACAACAGCACGAACATGATCGGCGAGATCAGGACGAAGACGAGAACCTCGGGAACCCGCTTGATCTTGATCAGGTTTCGTTTGGCGATGACGCTGCCATCGGCGAAGACGCGGACGAGATGCTCCATCATGCACCTCCTTTCTGTGCTTCGGTGGGGAGATCGGTGTCGGATCCGTCCTCGGCTGCGTGTCCTGTGAGCGCGAGGAACACGTCGTCGAGTGTCGGGCGACGGAGACCGACGTCGCTGACCTCGATGCCGTCGGCGTCGAGAACTCGAAGTGCCTGCGTCAGCGTGGCGGCTCCACCGGTGATCGGTACGACGGCCGATCCGTCACGTTCATCGATGTGGATCTCCCCGACAGCGACCCGGCTCAAGCTCTGGGCGGCGAGGTGGATGTCGCTGTTGTTGGTCACCGTTATCTCGATCCGTTCGCCACCGACCTGGTTCTTCAGCTCATCGGCGGTGCCGTGCGCGATTTCCCTCCCGTGGTCGATCACGACGATGTCGTCCGCGAGATGATCGGCCTCCTCGAGATACTGCGTGGTGAGGAGGAGCGTGGTGCCCTGTCCGACGAGATCCCGGATGACGTCCCACGACTGCGTGCGGCTTCGCGGATCCAACCCGGTCGTGGGTTCGTCGAGGAACAAGATGGACGGCGCCGCGACCAACGACCCCGCAAGGTCGAGCCTGCGGCGCATACCCCCGGAGTACGTCTTCACCGGACGATCCGCAGCGTCGGCGAGATCGAAGTCGTCGAGCAGGTCCCGTGCCCGCTCTTTCGACGCTTTCTTGCCGAGGTGGTAGAGGCGCCCGATCATGTCGAGGTTCTCGAAGCCGGTGAGATACTCGTCGACCGCTGCGTATTGACCCGACAGCCCGATGCTTCTTCGCACCGCTTCAGGATCTGCAGCCACATCGGAGCCAGCCACCATGGCCGATCCCGAATCCGGTTTCAACAATGTGGTGAGGATCGACACGGCCGTGGTTTTTCCCGCGCCGTTCGGGCCGAGCAGCCCGACGATGGTGCCTTCCTCGACTGAAAGGTCGAGGCCGGCGAGGGCCACGACGTCCTTGTAGGTCTTCCTGAGACCATGGGCTTCGATAACCGCCAATTCGTTCCCTCCGAGAGATTTCCGGGCAGGTTACGCCCACCGTGTGACAGGAAAGTCGGTCGCCCGCGCTCTTTGACGGATCTTGGATCTTGGATCTTGGATCCGCGGCCCCGGCGACCTATCCTCGATCTTCGATCTTCGAT
>CAYTWC010000195.1:0-4428 GCA_964441975.1 uncultured Acidimicrobiaceae bacterium
TCTCTGACCTGAGCGCCGCATGGGCCTGCATAGGGCACGATTGGCGTCCATTCACATCAGGGCAACTCAAACCAGCGATCTCACCGGCTATTCGCGCACCGGGAGACCGGCGCCCTTCCAGCCGTAGAAGCCGCCTTCGAGTGCGGCGACATCGTTGTACCCGAGTTCCTTGAGGGTGCACGCGGTGAACACACCATTGCCACCGCCGTCGCACACCGTGACCATGCGTTGGTCGAAGTCCCCGAACACACCGTCGGGTCGGAAGTAGGGGCTCTGAGGGTCCGCCCACCACTCGACGACCTGTCGAGGGACGGCGACCGACCCGTCGATCCGCCCGTGTCGCTCGATCTCGGCAGGGAGCCGAACGTCGAGTACGACGACCGAATCCGTGTCGAGCTCCTCTGCGAGCTGGGCAGGTGTCACGGACTCGACCTTCTCGTTTGCCTCGTTCCACATCTGGAGCACGGTCTTGGGCATATCGGTCTCCTTCCGGGTGACGACACCCCTCCCGATCACCCGCACGTCTGCTGGCCGACTACGGACCCCTCCGACCCTACACCGCGGGATCGTTGCGTGACCCGACTCGGAGCGCAGGCAGTTCGGTCTATTCTCGTTTGGCCTATTGAAGGAGATGCTCATGGCGGCGATGGCGGTCACGGTGACCGAACTCACGAAGACGTACGGCGAAGGGGACACCGCTGTCCACGCCCTGAGTGATGTCTCGTTCGAAATACCTCGCGGCGAGTTCGTCGTGCTCCAGGGTCCGTCAGGGTGCGGGAAGACGACCCTCCTCAATCAGCTCGGCGCTCTCGAGGCCCCGACGTCGGGCAATGTCGAGTCGAACGGATACGCACTCAACGGACTCGACGATGGCGGTCGAACGGACTACCGCCTCAATACCGTCGGCTTCGTCTTTCAGTTCTACAACCTCGTTCCGTCGCTGACAGCGTTCGAGAACGTTGCGCTGATCGCCGAACTCACCGGCGACGACGTCAAGCAACGGTCGGAGGCCGTGCTCGCATCCGTGGGTCTCGGTGACCGGATGGATCACTTCCCCGGTCAGATGTCAGGCGGCGAACAGCAACGGGTGTCCATCGCACGTGGCCTGGTGAAGAACCCGCCGCTCATGTTGTGCGACGAGCCGACGGGGGCACTCGACACGGAAACCGGCATCCAGGTGCTGCGACTGTTGCGCTCGATCACGGATGCCGGCGACCGCACGATCGTCGTCGTCACCCACAACTCGCAGATCTCGGAGATCGCCAACCGAGTGATAGAACTCAAGGACGGCGTCGTCATGGGTATGCATCTCAACGACGCCCCCAAGGATCCAGGGGATGTCGCCTGGTGAAGTCGCTCTCCAACAAGCGTCGGAGGGACATCGGCCAACAGAAGTGGCAGTTCGTGGCTGTCGTGGTCACGGTGGCGATGGGTGTCGCGATGTTCGCAGGAACGTTCAACGCGTATCTCAACCTCGGAACGTCGCTCGAGGCGTCCTACGACCGCCTGCACATGGCCGACATGGTCGTCACGGGCGCCGACGAAGGTTTCGTCGATTCCGTGCAGGGCGTTTCAGGCGTCTCGAACGCCATTGAGCGCCGCCAGGCAGATGTCCCGTTCACCATCGGCGACGACGACCTCCTCGGTCGGGTGATCGGTTTCCCCGGGGACGCGCAGCCGGCCATCGATCAGGTGGACATCGACGAGGGCGAGTACCTCGATCCCGACTCACCCACCGACATCCTCCTGGAGAAGCATGCAGCGGACAACTTCGAACTCGAGGTCGGCGACACGCTGACGATCACCGACATCGAGGTGACAGTGCGCGGCATCGTCACGTCACCTGAGTACCTGTGGCCAGCGCGCGACGAGCAATCATTGTTCACCCCGCCGGATACGTTCGCCGTGGTGTTCGCTCTCGAGGAGACCCTTGACGGACTCGGGCCGACGATCGCGCTCGATCAAGTGCTGGTCGAGTACGACGACGATGTCGATCGAGAGACCGTCGACGACGACGTCGAGCGGGCAGCTGCAGCCGCCAACGCGGGTGGGACTCAGGTGCTCGCTGACCAACCCTCCAACAAGGCCATCAACGAGGAGATATCCGGCCTCCAGTCGATGGCTGTGGCCTTCCCTGTGTTGTTCCTCGCGGCCGCAGGATTGGCGATCTATGTGATCATGACGCGCCTCGTGTTCTCGCAACGCGGCGTCATCGGGACGCTGCGCGCGTCGGGCTTCGGAAAGCGCCAACTCGCCAAGCACTACCGGTCCTACGGCGTATTCGTAGGACTCGTCGGCGCTGCCATTGGAGCGCTGTTCGGGGGTTTGATGGCGCGGGGTATGACGGCGTTGTACACGAACATCTTCAGCATCCCTGACCTGGTGGCGAGGTTCCATCTGCCGACGGTGATCGTCGCTCTTGCGTTCGGTGCGATAGCCGGCATCATCGCGTCGATCGCCCCCGCCAGGCTGGTGATGCGACTCGAACCCGCAGAGGCGATGCGGGGCGATGTCCCTGCCGAGTCGGGCAAAGAGTCGATCTTCGAAAAGCTCGTTCCCCCGCTCCGCAACGCCCCTGCGCGATGGAGGATGACCCTCCGTGGGATAGGACGAAACAAGAAGCGATCCGCGACCCAGGTCATCGGAGTAGTCCTTGCGATGACACTGATCATCGCCGCGGTCGGAATGCTCGACACGATCATCAGAGTCATCGACCGTCAGTTCGACGAAGTCTCGCTGTCCGATGCCACTGCCATCTACAACGTGCCGGTGACACCCGAAGCCATCGACACGGTCGCCGACGTGAAGGACGTCGCAGCAGCCGAGCCGGTGATGACACTCCAAGCGTCGATAGAGAACGGCGCTGAGACGTTCGCCACGACGATCTCGGGCTACGAAGCCGAAACAGTCATGCATGGATTCCCCGAGCCGCTTCCGCGTACCGGCATCGTGGTCGGCCAGGCCATGAGCGGCGTGCTCGACGTGGAACTCGGGGACACCGTGACGGTCGTGCTCGGTCAACTCGATGCTGAGATCACGACGACGATCGAAGGGTTCGTCGACGAGCCGCTCGGGACGGTCGCGTACATGCAGCTCCAGACGCTCATCGACTCGATCGTCGCAACGAACCCCGACGTCGATCCGGCACTTCTCACCAGTCCGTCGTACGTGACCGCCGAAATCCGGTTCGACGACGGCGCCAATGCCGCCAGCGTGATGGACCGCATCCAGGACCTCGAGATCGTCGCCACGGTTGTCGACGAGACCGCCCTACGCGATGCCTTCGCCGACTACCAGGCGTTCTTCTACGCGTTCATCGGCCTCATGGTGGTGTTTGGCGCCGCATTGGCGTTCGCGCTGATCTTCAACATCATCTCGGTCAACGTCGCCGAACGCTCGAGCGAGTTTGCGTCGATGCGGGCCAACGGGCTGTCGTATCGCCGCGTCGCCAACATGATCGCAGGCGAGACATTCTTACTCACCGCACTCGGCATCGTCCCCGGCCTCCTCGCCGGGTGGTGGGCCGCCGACGCCTTCATCAAGTCGTTTGCGGACGAACAGATGCCGATCACGGCTGACGTCGCTCCGATCACCTTCGTCGTCGCTTCCGCCTCGATGTTCGTCGTTGCAGGTCTCTCGCTGATCCCGGCGTTACGGGCAGTCAAGAGGATCAACGTCGGTGAGATCGTCCGAGAGCGCTCGGTCTAGCCGTCGCCGACGGAACGATCCGAAAACGCAGGACGCTCCACCGGCAACACGATCGCCGGTGGAGCGTCCATTCATCGAACCGTGACGGTTCGTTTGCGTGCTATTCGTTCCGCTTCATGACCATGCGGGCGATGATCAGGCCGATCGCTACAAGAGCGATGATCAGAGCGATCCAACCCCACAACGGGATTCCTCCCGAGTCGGCCTCTTCCGTCGGCTCTTCGGTCGACGAACCGGCAGCGGGGATCTTGAATGTCTCTTGGTACTCGCTCGTATCAGCGGCGGTACCCGAGACGAGGAGGAACTCCGTCTCGTTCTCGACGTCGGAGAGGTCGAACCTCACGACCCATCCGCCGTCGGCGTCGACGGTTTCGGTGTCACTCAGGTTGGAGTCGACGATGCTCAACTCGACACTCGAGTCGGGAAGGAAGTTGATTCCGGTAACGGTGAGAATCCGTTCAGGATCGAGTGCAACGATCACCCATGGCTCGCCAAGGTCGGGAGACAGCTGGGCGGTCACCTCGGATCCGGCATCGACCGTGGCTCCGGGAGCGGGATTCTGGTCCACCACTACGCCGTCCGGGTCAGGGTTCTCCGGATCCTCGACGAACGTGACGGTGAGACCGGCAGATTCCGCCGCCGCGCTCGCTTCTTCGACCGTCAGGCCGATGAGGTCGGGAACGATCGCCTCACCCGGACCTGTCGATACGGTCAGGGTCA
>CAYTWC010000196.1:0-4409 GCA_964441975.1 uncultured Acidimicrobiaceae bacterium
GACCCGTCCGGGTTGGCTGCAACAACTTCTCGCGCAAGTCGCATGAGCGCCGGACCGGACGCTTTGGTCTCCCAGCACCCGCGCTTTCCACAGTCGCACAAGAGTCCACCGGTCTCGATACGGACGTGACCCCACTCCCCTGCGAAGGATCCGCCCCGGTAGATGGATCCGTCGACGACGATCGCACCCCCTATGCCGGTTCCGAGGGTGACGAGCAAACCGTTCGAGTACCCCGCACCGGCCCCGATACGAAATTCGGCCAGAGCGGCGGTGTTCGCGTCGTTGTCGACGACGACCGGCGCCCCGTAGCGCCGCTCGAGCTCCGACTTCACCTGCACGTCGGTGCCTGAGACGTGTGGACCCCAGATCATCACGCCGTCCTTCTTCCGGACGAGCCCGGCAATGCCGACTCCGATGCCATCGATCGCGTCGTCAGCCACCTTGTCGATGGCGACGCTGATCGCGTCCACGAGTGTCATCGAGCGATCGAGCAGGAATCGTTCATTCCGGCGCGAGTCGTCGGCCGCGAGTTGCACTGCCAGCGCCTTGGTGCCGCCGATGTCAACGCCGATGACTGCCATGGACGCAGCGTATCAGTCGACAGGCACTCGTTCGGGACCGCTATCGGACTCGTCCCCGGTCACGTCCGGTGGTCGGACCTTCTGACTGATTCCAGACACAACGGCACCGAGTGCAGCCACGATTTCGAATCCTGCTTTGCCGAGGTGGATCGCTGCGGACTTGACGCCGCTCACCAGCGGGTCGGGCTGTTGGTCGGTCATGCACCCTCCAAGGTGAAGGTGACCCGGAGCGCACCTTCGTCGAGTTTCGCGGAGGCAATCCTACGACGCTTGAGCGAGTCCGGAAGCACGATGGACCTGCGGTAGGGACCGATCGTGACGTAGATCTCGTTGTCATGACGCATCACCTCGACGTCGCCCTTCTCTGCCAACGGCACGCTCACGATGAGCGCAACGTCGTCACCTTCATCCTCGACACGCAGAGGCTCCACACGTGAGAGCCGGTCGGTCGGGTCCTGATCGCCATACAACTCGCTCCCGACGGTGCGCAGGCGGTCGATCCCGACCATCTCCTCGGAGAAGAGTCGGAGTCTGCGGACGTCGGTTCCGACGAAACCTTCCTCGACTGCCTCGAGATGACCCTCCTGGATCTTGCGCCACCGCTCGAAGTACGGATCCTCGACGACCGACGGAAGCACTCGGTTGACGATCGCCGAGTCGACCCCGTAGCCGAACAACCCCAGATAGGTGTACGTCCTCCGCGCTTCAGCGATGACCATCTTCTCCGGGTTCATGACGAGACGGGCGCTTGTCACCTCGGGGTCGGACAGGATCTCCTTGATGCCGTCGAGGCGGTCGTAGAACTGAGCGACCGTGTCGAACACGGCATCGTCCGCGACCGGCATGCCGCTGACCTTCGACAGGACGGGTCGAACGACCTTTGCCACACGGCGAGACGCGGGAAAGAGCTTGTCCATGTACCACGACATCACCTCTGGCAGGGAAAGCAATCTGAGCGTTTCTGCGGTCGGGGCGCAGTCGACGATGATGACGTCATAGTTGCCCGAGCGGCTGTGATCACGCACCGTGGACAACGAAAACAGCTCGTCCATGCCTGGAAACACCGTCAACTCTTCGGCTTCGATTCCTTTGAGACCCGACCAGTCGAACAACTCCGTCAGATGGTCGCGCACTGCACCCCACGACTCCTCGAGCCGCTGCTGGCTGTCGATCTGCTGTGCATCGAGATTCGGGACCACTGTCGTCGGGAGGTCGCCGAGAGGTACGTCGAATGCGTCCGAGAGTGAGTGCGCCGGGTCGGTTGACATCACGAGGGTGCGATAACCGAGGTCTGCCGACGCGATCGCCGTCGCTGCCGAGACAGTCGTCTTCCCGACACCGCCCTTCCCGGTGACGAGGATGATGCGCATCAGGCGCTCTCTTCCGCCCGTTTCTTGAGACCGCGAAGCGCCGTTCCCACGATCTGCTTTTCAGCCTGACGGCGCAGGAATCCGGGTACGGAGAACTCCGGTTCGACCTTGAGTGCGTAGACGACTTCGGTGGCGTCATCGCCGTCGAGAGCGTTGAACTCGTATCGACCTTCGAGTGAGCGTATGTCCTCGTTCTGGACGGCGCTCCATGCAAACCCGTTGTCGTAGTCGTAGCTGTAGATGAACGTCGCAGTGATCTCTTTGATCATGGCGTCGATGACGAATTCGGCCTTTGCCGGACGACCGTGTTCGTCTTCTTCGAGGATCGACACGGACTTGACGCCTCCGGCCCATTCCGGATACGCCTCGAGATCGAGGGCGACTTCGTAGACGTGCTGCGGTTGTGTCGAAACCTCGACCCGTTGCACGGTCCCTTCAACAGCCATCGCCACACTCCTTCGTATCAGCTTGCACCGGAAGCGTAGCGCTCACACGACACAGGACACCCGCGTGAACCTCACGGTGTAGCGGTATACGTCGTCTTCGTTGGGGTACTGCACGCGGAAGTCGTCGAGGCCAGCCGTGAGCTCATCGTCTGGGACCACCTGGAGACTCGAGACGAACCGGGCGCGGACCGCATCGATCCAACTCGAAGCAGACCGTTCGATGATCTCGTCGACTGTATCGACCGTAACCGTCGACCCGCGACTCCCCGCAAACGCGGCGAGGTCGTCGGGTTCGGGGAACCGCGGCTGGTCGATCGCAGCAATCGACGGGAACCACCGAGCGAGCGAACTCAGCGCGATGTCGGCAGGGGCGAACGTCCACACCTCGATACGTCCACCCGGACGCACGACCCTGACCGCCTCGGCCAGGGAGCGGCGCCAATCCCCGTATTGGATCGATTGATGGAAGTAGGCAAGACCGAATGAATCGGTTCTGAACGGGAGTAGCTGCGCATCGGATCGGACGACATGCGCGCACGGAACCTCGCTGGCGACCCGAACCATCGCTTCCGAGAGGTCGAGTAGGACGCCACGCCGGCCCATCCGCAACCATTCGTTGACGTGGTGACCGGGACCGCCCCCGATGTCGAGAAGCGGATCGAGCGACCGGCGGGCAGCATCCCTCGCCCGTTGCCGGGCCGCGACCGTGGGCGGTCTGTGTCGATACCCGGCGGCGAGAACGTCGAGATCAATCCCCGTTGAAGGCAAAAGCCCTCCCGGTCGCGCGGAAATAGCCGGTGTTTCGGCACAGGGTCTGTCCGACCCGCCACATCGTCGCCCTTGGCTGATGAACATCGCCGAAGAAGTGATAGCGAGGTTGGTGGGTCCTGAGGTAGTCGAGTACCGGTGCGGATCCCTTGGGACGACCGCCGACGACATCGGTCGCAAGCATCGGTACCGCCGGAGGGACATGTGTGCACAGGACATCGACCGGTCCGAGTTCAGCGAGCTTGCGTGCCATGTCGTCGTCGGACACTTCGCCTGAAGACCCGATCGAGGGCACCCCTCCCCCGGCGAACCCGATCCGGTGGCCATCGAGCTCCACGACCCCGGTATCGACAAACGTCGATGATTCCGGAAGACTCGCCATGAGGAGCTTCACATTGTCGACATTGCCGTACGTCACGAACGACGAGTACCGATCGAGGGCCGTCGCCACAGCCGCATACTCTTCCTGCATCCGCATGCGGACCGTCTCGGTGATTTCCTCGATCCTCCCTTTCGACTGCTCGGTCCACAGAGCGGAGGCATCCTCGAAACGCATTTCGGTGCGCAATTCGACGACCTGGCGCACGACGTCGACCCCCACGACATCAGGCACGATCCCCTCGAGCGTCCGGTAGTCGACGAGGTTCACGAGGTCCCCGAGCACCAAGAGCGATGACCCCGGCGGTGCCGCCGTTTCGAGAGCATCCGCGGCGCCATGCACATCGGAAACGATGTAAACGGTCATGACGCGGTCGACGGACCGAAGAACCGGGAAACAGCGATCAACGCGACACCGCCTGCGAGCGCTGCGACGACTGACAGGGCCTCGGGGAGCGTCGTGTACAGGACCGAGATTCCGGTCATGCCGAACCCGATGAGACCAGCGATGATCGACCGCCCTGTTGAGCCCCAGCGGGACTCGGGATCGACGTGTTCCCAGCCATCGACCATGCCGGCGATAGCGATCATGACGAGCCATGCCCCCGCGAGCAGTAGCCCGACAAGCAGCGTCACCCCGTAGAAAAGAGTCATGGGAGCACTCTAGAGGACCGGTCCGTTTGACCGGATCACCGGTCTGCGGCTGCCAAGACCTCTGCGTGTGGACTCCTGTCCGCGTCCGCGAGATCGGATCAGGCGCCGTCGTCCGCTGCGGTGAGGATGGCGAGGGATGTGGGCCCACCGATCGCCTGCAGAGCCCACTCTGCGTGGTGTCGCAGCAGGGCGTCGGGATGTCCGAGGAACCC
>CAYTWC010000197.1:0-2876 GCA_964441975.1 uncultured Acidimicrobiaceae bacterium
TCGGCGTCACACGGTTCGGGTTGCAGTCATCGGGACCCACGAGCCGCATCACGTGCGGCACAAGGATCTCAGGCGGGAGCTCATACCCCTGCAGATACAACATCGACGCGGTGACAGCCACCCGTGACTGGAAGTTGCCGCCAGCCGAGTACCAGATCTGGTAGTTCGGAAGACCGCGCTCGGCCCAGTCGCAGAACAGCGTCTGCTCATCGGTCCTGACGGTGATGACAAGGCTGTCCACATCGATCCCGAGCTGCTCGTACGCATCAAGACCCGTGTACAGACCATCGGCGTACTCATAGCTGTACCCAGCGATGTCGGGGTTCGCAGCGAGCCAACCGGTCATGGTCTCCAGCGCGATGCTGTTCACCCAGTATGTGTCCGCTGGTCCAAGGACCTCGATCGAGTCGTTGAGAGCGTCGAGCTCACACTCCTGCCATCCGAGCGACAGCGCGTTGCCCGGGGTACCGCCCATGATTCCGATCGTGCCTTCTCCGACCTGATCGTTCATGATCGTGGCGAAGCTTGTGCCCAGCTGGCACAGGTCCTCACCGACGATGGATGTGTAGTCGACACCCGGTTCGAGCGCACCGTCCTGGCCCGGAAGTCCGACGTAACCCGCGGAATACGGAATGTACGAGATCCCCGCGGCTTCGGCCTCGAGAATCGCATCAGCTATCGCGACACCCTGGTCTGGGTATCCGATGATGAAGTCGACTCCTGCCTGGATGAGGAACCGGATGTCGCCTGCAGCGACCGCCGGGTCGGTGTTCCACTGCGCGTCCGTCGAGATGATCCTTCCGATGTCGGGATAGGTCAATGCCTGGAGGATTGCCTCCATGTGCGTGACCTGCCTCCACACGTTGAGCCCGCCGCCGTCGGCGTAGCCCATGGTGATGTCGCCACCAGTTCCGGTATCGCACTCGGGCTCTGCCCAACAAACCATCGCAGTCGCGATCTGCTCGGGCGTGAGATCGATACTCGCGCGTGCTATCGATGCGAGAACGATCTCAGGGACGCTTTCGACCGGTCCGAGCGCCTTCTCGACGAGTTCATCGTCTGCGTCGGTGCTCTCTCCGTAGTCGCCGAGATCGCCATCGGATCCTTCTGTCGTCGTGGTCGTGTCACCTCCGCCGCCTGCGGTCGTCGTCGTCTCACCCCCGGTGGTGGTTGTTGTGGTGTCACCTCCGCCGCCTGCGGTCGTCGTGGTCGTGTCTCCGGATTCACCGGAGGAGCACGCCGCCGCGACCAGCATCAGGACGGCGATGAGGATCAATGTCCTCGATCGTTTCATACGTTCCTCCTGTCGGGCCCGCGGGCCCACTCTTTCTGTGTCGTTGTTTGCCGTTCAATCACGTGTCTGAGGCTCCTTTCTCGACCGATACACCGATCGAGTCCGCGTTCGTCTGCTTGTTGTTGCTATTCGGTCTTCGCCGCTCGCGGAGTGTCCGCTCCACTGCCTTGATGATCCGATCTCCCGAAACCAGCATCCCCCCGACGATCACAAGTCCGAACACCACGAATTGGAGTGATGTCGGAAGACCCATGACCCGCATCATCTGGTTCAAACCCGCGAGGAAGATTGCTGCGGCCCATGTGGACAAGGGACTTGCGAGTCCACCCGTCAATGAGGCACCGCCGATCACGACCGCGGCGATCGGTCCGAGGAGGTACGGGGCCCCGAACGTGACACCTGGCGCCTTGAGGAAGGAGGCCATCAGTACCCCACCTCCCGCATAGAGGACGGCGGCGACCACATACGCGGACATTTGGTGGATGTTCACCCGCAGACCACTGATACGGGACGCAACCGGGTTCGCTCCGACGACTTGGAACCGACGACCGAGGGTCGTGTACCGGAACCCGAGGATCAACGCGACGGTGACGATCACCCCGATCCAGAAGATGCGACTGACTCCCAGGAATCGGGTCGTGGTCCACTCGGACAGCGCTGGAGGCACGGCACTCTGTATCGCAATCGTCGAGTAGTACCGGTTGGTGATCCCGAGCACGACCTGCCCTACAGCGAGCGTCACGATGAGTGCATTCAGCTTGAACGCGCCGATGAGCACTCCATTCACGAGACCGATCACGATCGCAGCGACAAGAGCTGTTCCGAGTGCGACCCAGATTCGATCGTCCGATGTGCTGCCGACACCCACGACGATCATGCCTGCGAGCGTGAACGTGCCTGGAACACTCAAATCGATGCCACCGGTCATGATGACGAGCATCTGACCGAGTGCGGCCAGCGCGAGGAACGTCGCATAGGGTGCGATCGCGCCGAGGGCGGCGGACGTGAGGGTTGCCGGAGCCCAGATCCTCGCCACCACTGCCAACAGAACGAGGGCGATGTACACGGGTATGTACCTGGACGCGACGACGAACGACGTCAACGCCGACGAAGGAGCCCTGGCGATCGTCATGACCCTGCACCACCTGGTGTGTCCGCACCGACCGCCGCGGTATCAAGGATTCGGGCGGCCGCGGCGTCCGCAAGGCGGCTCGCCCTTTCGACATCGGCTCGAAGGTAGCCGCCGCTCATCACCGGCTTACCCGCGACAAACACCGAGTCGAGGTTCGACGTATCCATGCCCCACACGACGGCACCAATCGGATCGTTCATAGGCACGATGTTCGGACGGTCGGTCCGGAGCATGATGATGTCAGCCTGCTTGCCCGGCTCGAGCGACCCGGTGACATGGGCGAGTCCGGCCGATGCTGCCCCCTGGATCGTCGCCTGTCGGATACTGCTCCGAGTCGTCATCATGTTCGGAAGCCCTGCCTTGCCAGCCAGTTTGAGGTCGAAGTAGGTGGCGTGCTGGAGTGAGATGGTCGCTCGCATCTGTGCGAAGAGATCTGCAGGGGTCTCTGCG
>CAYTWC010000197.1:2886-4396 GCA_964441975.1 uncultured Acidimicrobiaceae bacterium
AATTCGATTGAGCGATCCAGAAGCGCCTGGATCGGAGGCGCTCCCATCCCGTCGGTCATTTCGGTTGATGGGGTCAGGACCACGTGCGCTCCCGCCGATGCGACAGCATCGAGATCCTCTGCGGACGCATGTGAGCAATGGACCAGTGTCACATCGTCGAGCAGCGTCCCCTTCGGCAAGCTGGCGACCGATCCGGCATCGGACCGATCGAGTCCGGCGTGTGCGTGGATCCGCAAACCCGCCTCCCGAGCGGATGCCCAGTCGGCGACGACCGCGGGGGCGCCACCCGACGTGACGCCGACTGAGGATCCGTAGGCAACTGACATGAGATCACCAGCCGCGTCCCGAACCTTGGCGATACCCTCGGGAAGAGGAGATGCATCGGATGCCCGCATCGGCGCAGCGACAACGTACACGGACCGAATTCCCGAGTCGGCGTGGGCCTGCAGAGCGGCGTCGAGGAAGGTGTCACCGGCCGGGATGTCCGCCCAGTCGACAACTGTCGTCGTCCCCGATTCGATGGAACCGAGCAGACCTACGAGGACACTGGCGTATACGTCCTCCGGCGAGCAATCCGGACCCGGACCCGCGTTCGGAAAAGCCCCGGCAGCGTTGCGGAACAGCGAGCGCCAAACATGGCGGTGTGCGTCGACGAAGCCCGGCATGACGATCGTATCGGTGGCGTCGACGACCTCTGCATCGCGCACCCGAATCCCTTCGGCAACCTCGACGATCCGGTCGTCCTCGATCAGGACATCTGCGCTGTGGTAGTTCGGCGTCTTCACACCCAGTGTGAGGACGCAACCACCGCGAAGGATCGTTCTCGCACTCATCCGCCGCTCCGCGAGTCGACACTCTGCGCCACGGTCGTTTCGATCCGCCCAACCGATGGAATCGCCAAGTCCTCCAATGCCGCGGCGGACGGGAGCGGGATGTGGGGTGTCGTGATGCGGACGCTCGGTCCGTCCAAATCCCAGAACGCTTCCTCCGACACGATCGAGACCAGTTCGGCTCCCCAACCGCACAGGCGCGGGTTCTCCTCAACAGTGAAGAACCGACCAGTCTTGACGACCGACTCGAGCAGCGTCCTCGTGTCGAGCGGCACGAGAGACCTCATATCGATCACCTCTGCGGAGATTCCCTGCTTGGCAAGCCGTTCGGCTGCTTCGAGTGCCCTCGGAACCATGAGGGCGAGCGCGGCGATCGTGACATCGGTGCCCTCTCGCACGACCTTGGCGGTGCCGATGGTGTCGACGATCTCGCCGTCGGGGACCACTGCCTTGTCGGCCATCAGTGACTTGTGTTCGAAGAACATGACCGGATCGGGGTCCCGGATCGACGCAGCAAGGAGACCGACCACGTCGAGCGGGTTCGAGGGAGCAACGACCTTGAGCCCCGGGATCATCATCGTCCAGTTCTCGATGCTCTGGGAGTGCTGTGCACCGAACCGCGCCCCACCACCGTTCGCTGTCCTGACGACAAGCGGAAAGCTGACTTGGCCGTCCGTCAT
>CAYTWC010000198.1:0-2730 GCA_964441975.1 uncultured Acidimicrobiaceae bacterium
TGAGGCATCCCTCGTTGTTCAGCCACCGTTCGTCGTCGAGCCGCTCGATGACGGGATTGACCAGCACCGTCAGCGGTATCGCCGGCTTGTAGGGGTAGCGCGGGTTTCTGTCGACCCCGATGACACACACGTTGTGCGAGACGCCGACCTGGTTGGCTGCGATACCCGCCCCGCCCGCATCTTGCATGGTCTCGATCATGTCGTCGACGAGCCGTTGGAACACGGGATCATCAAAGTTCGTAACGTCGGTCGTGGGGATTCGCAGGACGGGATCCCCGATCTGCGGGATGGGGAGTACGGCCATCAGTTCCCCGACCTTCTCGCGACACCGCCGACGACCACGTCTGTGACACTGGCTCGCGTCGCTGACGACACGATCGCGGCGAGTGAACCGCCGGTGCCGGCGAGCTCCGAGCTCGACGTATCGACGGCGATGAAGTCGGCGGGAGCGCCTGCCGACAAACCCCCGTCGGGCCAACCGAGCGACCGCATGCCGTCGGCCGTCGCCATCGAGATCAACGACTGCGGATCGTGTATCCCTCGACGCATGAGCCGCAGCCGGTCGTGCTGCTCGAGCCGATTCGCCTCATGGAGTATGTCGATCACTGCATTCGAATCCGATCCGAGGCAGAGGTCGACCCCGGCATCCGCCAGCTCCCGTGCGGGCCCGATGCCGTCACCGAGATCCGACTCGGTGGTCGGGCAGAAGCACACCATCGACCCGGACCCGGAGATGAGTTCGATGTCGCTTTCCGTGACGTGCGTCGCATGGACGAGCGTGGTGGATCTCCCGAGCACGCCGACGTTCGCAAGCAATCCGATCGGTGTCATGCCATGCTCGGCAAGGCAGGCGTCGTTTTCGTCGATTTGTTCCGAAACATGGATGTGGAGTGGGACATCGAGGTCACGTGACGTCCGTGCGACGACCTCAAGGTCGGGTGGGCTCACCCCTCGCACCGAATGGGCTGCCACCCCGAGACGGACCATCGCGTCACCTGCGACGGCATCGGCGAGGTGTCGGACCCGACGTTCCCACGCGTCGATGGTGCCGTCGGTGAACCGTTTCTGGTCA
This sequence comes from uncultured Acidimicrobiaceae bacterium, assembly GCA_964441975.1. Classification (GTDB taxonomy): domain Bacteria; phylum Actinomycetota; class Acidimicrobiia; order Spongiisociales; family UBA5794; genus UBA5794. Next base: position 1,073 of record CAYTWC010000198.1, read on the forward strand.
GCGGTGACAGGCGCTCCCGTGACATCGGCTGTGAGGTACGCGGTGTCGATCAACGTGAGGCGAATGCCCGCCGCGTGGGCGGCATTGACGAGCGCAAGACCGATCGCGTTCGGGTCGTCGTACTCGGTGCCGTCTGGTCGATGGTGGAGATAGTGAAACTCACCGACGGTTGTGATACCGGCGTTGACCATCTCGGTGAAGACATCCGTCGCGAGGTCTCGGTACGAGCCGGGGTCGAGGGTGTTCGCAAGGGCATACATCGGAGTCCGCCAAGCCCAGAAGTCACCTCCAGCGTCGTGGGTCCTGCCTCGGAGCGCCCTGTGGAATGCATGGGAATGCGTTGACACGAGTCCGGGTAGAACGGCCCCTGCAAGACGCCGATCCGCTTCATCTCGTCGACCGGTCCCGACACGTACGATCAGTCCGTCGTCAACCTTGAGGAGGACGTCAGGCGTCAGGTCCGATCCACCGAGCCATGCGCGTTCTGCGTACCAAATGACCATTTTGCGCGACCCTAGCCGTGTGCGCACGCACGAAGGGCGACATGGGGCAGGTGGTAGATTGGACACACGAACACAAGGAGGGAGGTGACATGGGGAAACGCTACGAACGACTGACGACGCCGATGGTTCGTGACCACGGTGAACTGCGGCCTGCAACCTGGGCGGAGGCTCTCACTCGGACCGCAGAGGGCCTCACCCGGAACGCAGGAAACACCACGGGGGTCTTTTCCTGCTCGAAAGCGACGAACGAGATGAACTTCCTCGCACAGAAGTTCAGCCGGACAGTTCTCAAGAACAACAACATCGACAGTTGCAACCGGACCTGACACGCTCCATCCGTCGCCGGTCTGGCGGCAGTGCTCGGAGCGGGAGGCGGGACCTCCTCGTATGAAGAAATCGAGAACACGGACCTCATCGTCTTGTGGGGTTCGAACGCGCGGTCGGCACACCCGATCTTCTTCCACCACCTCATGAAGGGGGTTCGCAACGGGGCCAAGATGTACGCCGTCGATCCCCGAAGGACCGAGTCCGCGCAGTGGGCAGACGTATGGCTCGGCATCGACGTCGGCTCTGATATCGCGCTCGCGAACACACTTGCCCGCGAGATCATCACGGCTGGCCTCACCAACGACGCCTTCATCGACCATTCGACATCCGGTTTCGAGGAGTTCGCCAGGGCGGTCGAGCCGTGGACCCTCGAACGTGGCGAGCAGGTCACCGGGGTCCCCGCCGACGCCATCAGACAACTCGCCCACGATCTCGCGCATGCCGAGACAGCCCAGATCTGTTGGACCCTCGGGATCACCGAGCATCACAACGCAACGGACAACGTCATCTCACTCATCAACCTCGCCCTGCTCACCGGCCATGTGGGTCGGTATGGCTCGGGGTTGGTCCCCATTCGTGGACAGAACAACGTCCAGGGCGGCGGCGACATGGGCGCCCTCCCCAACAAGCTGCCCGGGTTCCAGGACGTCGATGACGACGAGGCCAGAGGCAAGTTCGAGGCGCAATGGGGCATGGACGTACCGGCGGAGCCAGGCTGGCACGTCACAGAGATGTTCGATGCAATGGAGCGCGGCGACATCACCGCGATGTACATCATCGGTGAGAATCCGGCGCAGTCCGAGGCGGATGCACATCGAACCATCGGGC
>CAYTWC010000198.1:2740-4384 GCA_964441975.1 uncultured Acidimicrobiaceae bacterium
GAAGGACTCGACTTCCTTGTGGTCCAGGACATCTTCCTGACCAAGACTGCAGCGCTCGCCGACGTGGTGCTCCCCGCAGCAGCCGGATGGGCAGAGACTGACGGAACCGCGACGTCGAGCGAACGGAGGGTCCAGCTGATGCGCAAGGCGCTCGACCCACCCGGTGACGCAAAAGACGATCTCGAGATTCTCAGTCTCCTCGCAGAAGCGATGGGTGCAGGTTGGGGACGCCCCACCGCCGAGGAGGTGTGGGACGAGCTCCGATCGTTGTCCCCGATGCACGCAGGGATGTCGTACGCGCGCCTCGAGGAACACCGAGGGTTGCAATGGCCCTGCCCGGACGAGGATCACCCTGGCACCCTGTTCCTCCACGGCTGGCTGTGGGAAGATCCGATGCCCCGTGAGCCTGCCCCGTTCTTCACGGTCGAATGGGCACCACCGATCGACGAACTCTCCGAAGAGTTCCCAATCCGTCTCACGACCGGGCGGCGTTTGGATGGCTACAACACAGGTGTCCAGAGTGGTGGCTATCGGTCTCCGATATCGAGCGGTGGTGTCATCGATCTCGACCCCGATGACGCCGAGCGGCTCGGGGTCATCGACGGCGAAACCGTCAGGGTCACCTCCCGCCGGGGGAGTATCGAGGTTCCGGCGCGGATAAGCGATGGGCTACGACCGGGGCTCGCCTTCATGCCGATCCACTTCCCCGACGATGTCGATGTGAACGTTCTGACGCTCGACGCCTGGGATCCGAAGTCGGGGACCGCGGAATTCAAGGCGACGGCAGTGCGGGTCGACGCGGTCGTCGGTGTGGGGTAGATCATCGATATCCAAACGACGCAAGATCGACCGACCGAAGCCGAACGAGCAGCCGTCGATGCCGTCCTCGGCCCCCCGACGTCCCGGTGGGACGGAGGTGGCAGCGCAGCGCCCGGCGCCAGGGTCGCGTTCGGCGGATTCCACAAAGCCGCGGCGGACCGTCACTATCTGCTCCCAGTCCTTCACTCCGTCCAGGACGCGGTCGGATGGGTGAGCCACGGGGCGATCAACTACATCGCCGAACGTCTCTCGCTCGGACCGGCTGAGGCCTTCGGTGTGGCGACCTTCTACGACCTCATCGCGACCGAGCCGACTCCACCCCGGGTTGCCCACGTGTGCGACGACATTGCGTGCAAGGCGCGTGGTGTCGATGCGATGCTCGACGAACTCGAGTCGATCGCGGGTCCGGCAGGCGTCGAATCCGACGGTGCGACGTGGAAGCGCTCGCCGTGTCTCGGGCAGTGTGACAAGGGATCAGCTGCGTTCTTCCAGGCGGCAGGCGAACCGAACCGCATCGTGGCCCCGGCATCGGCGGAACAGATCGTCGAGATCCTCGGCGCGACATCACCAGGCGATTTGGTCGCGGATGATCCGACCGTCCATGCGGACGAAGCAAGGCTGCTTGCGCGGGTTGGTAGCGCGAAGCCGACCCTCGAGGGGTACACGGCGACTGGCGGCTACGAAGCGTTGAAGCGGGCGTACGCAATCGGCGAGGAAGCGGTGATCCAGCATGTCGTCGACAGCGGCATCCGCGGGCGCGGAGGAGCGGCGTTCCCTGCCGGCGTCAAATGGCAGGCGGTCGCCGACCACGGTGGCGACAAGTAC
>CAYTWC010000199.1:0-1866 GCA_964441975.1 uncultured Acidimicrobiaceae bacterium
CACCGTCCTCGACGACGGCCGTGAGAGGGTGACGGTGAAGGACGAGGTGGCGCCCTCGGCTCTGGGGGACGCATCGGCGATCGAGATTGTCGGAGGCAAATCGTTGTCGTTGATCGTGCCGGTCCCGACACTCGTGCCGAGCGTCGCTCCTGAGGGGCTCGACAGTGTGACCGTGAAGGTCTCTCCGTCGAGCTCGTCGATGTTGTCATTTGTGGTGGAGATCAAGATCGGTTCGGACGTGTCGCCAGGCGTGAACGTGACCGTCCCTGACTTCGCGGTGTAGTCCTGACCAGCGGTGGCCGAGCCGTTGGCCGTCCCGTAGTTCACCGTGACGGTCGATGCTGACGGGTGCGAGAGGGTGACCGTGAAACTGATCGTCGCTCCTTCGGTCGCGGCAATGGGGCTGTTGATCGACACGGTCGGTGCGCTGTCGTCGTCGTCGATAGTGCCGGTCCCGACCGCAGTGCCGATGGTGCCGTTCGAGGGATTCGTCAGCGTCACCGTGAACGTCTCACCGTCTGCCTCATTCGTGGTGTCCTCGATCGTGGAGATCGAAATCGGCTCGGACGTGTCACCCGGCGTGAAGGTCACGGTGCCGGACTGAGCCGTGTAGTCCGACCCGGCAAGCGCCGTACCGTTGGCGGTCGCGTAGCTCGCGGACACGGTCGATGTCGATGGGTTGGACAGGGTCACGGTGAAGAGAACCGGGTTTCCCTCCTCGACCACCGCTGGGCTATTGATCGAGATGGTCGGCGCACCGTCGTTGTCGTTGATCGTCCCCGTCCCGACACTCGTGCCGAGCGTCGCGTTCGACGGACCGGACAAGGTCACGGTGAATGTCTTGCCAGTCGGCTCGTCGGTGCTGTCATTGATCGTGGCGATCGAAACCGTTTCGGTTGTGTCCCCCGGATTGAACGTCACGGTGCCGGATTGAGACGTGTAGTCCGACCCCGAAGACGCGGTGCCGTTTGCGGTCGCATATCCCACCTGGACGGTGAACTCCGACGCCGCGGACAGCGTCACGGAGAAGTTCACCGGGGAACCCTCGGTCACGGCTCCGGGGCTGTTGATCGACACCGTTGGCGGGCTGTCGTTGTCGTTGATCGTCCCGGTACCGACACTCGTGCCGAGCGTGGCATTGGACGGGTTGGAGAGTGTGACCGTGAAGGTTTGGCCGTTCGGTTCGTCCGTGGTGTCGTTGGTCGTGGCGATCGAGATGGGCTCGGATGTGTCCCCCGGAGTGAACGTCACCGTTCCTGACCCCGCCGTGTAGTCACTGCCTGCCGTTGCCGTGCCGTTGGCCGTCGCGTAGTTGACGGTCACGGTCTTCTCGGTCGCGTTGCCTGTCAGCGAGACATTGAACCCGACGGACGTTCCCTCCGTAACCGCTGCTGGACTGTTGATCGACACCGTTGGCACTGCGTCGTCGTCTGTGATCGTCGCTGTGTGTGTGTCACGCAACGGATCGATGTCACCACCGGATACCGGCTGGAGTTCGAGGACCACGGTCTGGTTCACCTCATCGATCGTGTCCTGATTGATCGTGATCGGGACCGTCCGGGTCGCACCATTGTTGTCACCGATGTCGAACTGGAGCGACGGAGCGGGAGATGTGAACGAATAGTCCGCGGGGTCGGCGTCACCTCCGCCTGTATCGACGACATCGAACACGAGGGGTTCAATCAACGGTACGCCCGACGTGGTCAGCTCAACGGTGATGTTGTAGGTACCTGCTCCCTCGCCCGGCGTCGAGGTCGCATTGAGGAATCCGACGTCGGGAAGTGCGGCTTGCGCGGCTGGCGGTGCCACGAACAGGAGCGTTGCCACCATCGCGACGACGAGACCGACCCGACCCAACCGAATGGG
>CAYTWC010000199.1:1876-4311 GCA_964441975.1 uncultured Acidimicrobiaceae bacterium
ATACGAACCGTCGCCATCTGATTGTCCCCTCGAGCCAGCTGGTGGACAGGGTAGAACGGATCGGGTTTCGCCGCACCCGGTTTTGGCACCGCTCAAGGGGTGGATTTCGCGTCCCGATAACATACCCACACGATGCCTCAGCACTCCACGACCGGCTGTGATCGGGCTCATCGACGAGGGGAACCACCTACATGAAGAAACGCGCACTCATCACCGGCATCACGGGCCAGGACGGCTCGTATCTGACTGAGCTGCTGCTGGATCAGGACTACGAGGTCCACGGTCTTGTCCGCAGGTCCTCGACCTTCGGGACGGAGCGCATCGATCACATCTATGTCGACTCGCATATCGATTCGGCGTCCCTCTTCCTCCACTACGGCGATCTGACGGACGGGAACTCACTCACGCGACTCCTCCACGAGATCGGACCGCACGAGATCTACAACCTCGGTGCCCAGTCACACGTCGCCGTTTCCTTCGACAACCCGATCTACAGCGTGGACGTCGACGCCCTCGGAACGCTCCGGCTGCTCGAAGCGGCGCGGAGCCTCAGCGACGTGCCGAGGTTCTACCAAGCATCGTCGTCAGAGATGTACGGCAAGGTTCGCGAGGTCCCACAGTCCGAGACCACGCCGTTCTATCCACGGAGCCCATACGCCGCCGCCAAGGTCTTCTCGTACTGGCAGACGGTGAACTACCGCGAGGCGTACGACATGTTCGCGGTGAACGGAATCCTCTTCAACCATGAGTCCCCTCGTCGAGGCGAGACCTTCGTCACCAGGAAGGTGACGCGTGCCGCGACCCGGATCAAGCTCGGACTTCAGGAGAAGCTCTACCTGGGCAACCTCGACGCCGAGCGAGACTGGGGCTTCGCTGGCGACTTCGTGGAAGCGATGTGGCTGATGCTCCAACAGGACGAACCCGACGACTACGTGGTGTCGACCGGTGAGAAACACTCCGTCAGGGACCTGTGTATCGCTGCGTTCGGGGAGCTCGACCTGAATTGGGAGGACTACGTCGAGATCGATCCTCGCTACTTCCGACCCACCGAGGTCGACGAACTCCAAGGAGACGCGACGAAGGCTCGCACTGTTCTGGGTTGGAAACCGAAGGTCCACTTCGGGGAGCTCGTGACGATGATGGTCGAATCCGATCTCGAACTCGCCCAGCGAGAACGGACCCTCGTGGATGCCGGCCTCATGAAGAGCGAATGGACGCCGAAGTGAGCGAGTACATCTCAGGGAAGAAGATCCTCGTCACCGGTGGAGCCGGATTCCTCGGGTCGTTCCTGACCCCGATGCTCGAGGAACGGGGCGCGACACTCGTCATCCCGCGTCGACGTGACTACGACCTCACCGAACAGGGCGTCGTCCGTGCGCTTCTGGACGAGCAACAACCCGACGTCGTGATCCATATGGCCGCAGAGGTGGGCGGGATCGGCGCCAACCGCGAGAATCCCGGTCGCTTCTTCTACGCCAATGCAGCCATGGGAACGAACCTCATCGAGGAGAGTCGCCGCATCGGCGTCGAGAAGTTCGTCCAGCTCGGCACCGTGTGCGCCTATCCGAAGTTCACGCCGGTCCCCTTCAAGGAAGATGACATCTGGAACGGCTACCCGGAGGAAACGAACGCTCCCTACGGAGTCGCGAAGAAGGCGCTCCTTGTGATGCTGCAGAGTTATCGGGAGCAATACGGGACGAACGGGATCTTCCTCGTTCCGGTGAACCTGTACGGTCCGCGCGACAATTTCGACCCTGTGACGAGCCACGTGATACCGGCGTTGATCCGCAAGTTCGTCGAGGCGCGTGACGCGGGAGCCGCAACCGTCGAGGTGTGGGGAACCGGAAGCGCGAGCCGTGAGTTTCTGTTCGCCGAGGACGCAGCGAGGGCGATCGTCCTGGCGACGGAACAATTCGACGGACCCGAGCCGGTCAACATCGGCGCAGGCGAAGAGGTGAAGATCAAGGATCTCGTCGAGATGATCGGCGACATCGTCGGGTTCGAGGGTGACATCGTGTGGGACACGACGAAACCCGACGGACAGCCGCGACGCATGCTCGACACGACGAGGGCGTTCGAAGAGTTCGGATTCAAGGCGGAGGTCAAGCTCGACGACGGCCTACGCCGTACCGTGGACTGGTGGGAGCAGGTCGGCTCGACCGCTTGAGTACCCGGATCAGGCTTCGGTGAGATGCCCCGCGAGTCGCATGCTCAGCGCCACCAGCGTGAGCGTCGGATTGGCGACGCCGCCTGTCGGGAAAACAGAACTCCCCGCCACGTAGAGATTGTCCGTTCCGAAGACACGGGCGTCGACATCAACGACGCCGTCCCGCGGTGCGGCACTCATCCTGGTGGTCCCCATGTGATGCCACCCACCGGTGAAAGCCGTGGGTCCTGTCGCATCCTCCGTCCACGAGGGAACGAAGTCTCCAAGG
>CAYTWC010000200.1:0-4303 GCA_964441975.1 uncultured Acidimicrobiaceae bacterium
GCCATGCATCGAACGCCGACTTTGCTGCCGCCACTGCGCTGTCGACCTCCTCGACCGATGCGAGGTTGACCTGTGCGGCGACCTCACCGGTCGCCGGGTTGAAGACATCCGTCGATCGACCCGAGGTCGAAACGACCTCTTTGCCGGCAATGATGTGATTGATCTGTCTCATCGTGTTCTCCCTGTGGATCCGTCCGACCTAGTGACGGATCGACATCTTTTCTCGCGGGAGGTACCGCCCATCTCCCTTGGACCCGAGGTATTCGTCACCATCGACGATCACATTGCCACGCAACAGGACCGTCTCCACCTTGCCTTCCACTTCCATGCCTTCGTACGCGGAGTAGTCGACATCCATGTGGTGCTGCTCGACGGACTTGGTCCACGTGACACCGGGATCGAAGACCACGATGTCGGCATCCGATCCGACCGCGATCGTGCCCTTCTGTGGGTACAGACCGAACAGTTTCGCCGGTGCGGTGGCACACAACTCGATCCAGCGGTTGAGATCGATGTGGCCACCGACGACTCCTCCGTGATAGATGAGCTGGTACCGGTCTTCGACACCCGGGAGCCCGTTGGGGATGGCGGTGAAGTCGCCGAGTCCGAGCTTCTTCTGTGTGCCGAGGGTCGGGTGATCATCCATGCAGAACGGACAATGATCGGTCGAGATGACCTGCAGGTCGTTCGTTGCGAGATAGCGCCACAGCGCATCCTGGTGCCCTTCTTCCTGCTTCCGGATCGGTGTCGAGCACACATACTTGGCGCCTTCGAATCCTGGCGCGGCAAGATGTTCCTCGAGGCTGAGGAACAGATATTGCGGGCACGTCTCGCCGAAGATCGGAAGCCCCGCGTCGCGTGCCTCGGCGACCTCGGCGACTGCCTCCTTGGCTGACATGTGCACGATGTACAGATGTGCTCCCGTGAGTTCAGCGAGTTTGATGGCCCGGTGGGTCGCCTCGCTCTCTGTGATCGGCGGGCGGGTGAGTCCGTGGTAGACCGGGTCGGTTTCACCGCGTTGGAGAGCTTGTTCACGAAGCACATCGATAGCCATACCGTTCTCGGCGTGCATCATGATGAGCGTCCCGGTCTCCGCCGCCTTCTGCATCGCACGCAGGATGTCGCCATCGTCTGAGTAGAACACCCCCGGATACGCCATGAAGAGTTTGAACGAGGTGCATCCACGATCGATCAGGACTTCCATCTCTTTGAGCGATTGCTCGTTGATGTCGCCTGCGATCATGTGGAAGCCGTAGTCGACGGCACATTCGCCCTCTGCACGTTCCATCCAGGCGTCGAATCCGTCGACCAGACTCTCACCCTTCACCTGGACGGCAAAGTCGACGATCGTCGTGGTTCCTCCCCACGCCGCGGCCCGCGTCCCCGTCTCGAAACTGTCCGACGCGGACGTGCCACCGAACGGGAGCTCCATGTGTGTGTGCGGATCAATCCCGCCGGGAATGACGTACTTGCCCGACGCATCGATGACCGTGTCGGCAGATTCGGCCCAATCGTGGGAGCCCGACGCGGCGATGGCGGCGACCTTGTCGTCCTCGATCAAAACGTCGGCCCGTGTGATGTCGATCGCGGTGATGATCGTCCCACCCGCTATGAGCGTTTTCATGCTGGTACCTCCTACTACTCAGTCGATTGCCGCAACGGCATCTGCGATGATCCCGGCGGCTGTGTCGATCTCTTCCTCGGTCACGGTCAACGGCGGGGCGATCCGCAGCACGTTTCCGTAGAGACCCCCCTTGCCGATGAGGAGTCCACGCGTCTTGCACTCTTCGAGCAATCGTCCGGCGTGGGTCGCTGACGGTTCGTCGGAATTCGGTGCGACGGTCTCGATCGCGAGCATGAGACCTTTCCCCCTGAGCTCGAAGATCCATGGCGTCTCGTCACAGATCGGGAGGAGGTGTTCGTAGAGCCGCGAACCCTGCTTGAGGGCGTTTCCCTGGAGGTCGTTGTCGACCAGGTACCGCAGATTCGCAAGTGCACCTGCACTCACGAGAGGATTGCCGCCGAAGGTGGAAATCGAGTTGGCGCCGATGCAGTCCATGATCTCCTGTCGGGCGACGACACCACCGATCGAAAGGCCGTTCCCGATGCCCTTCGCAAACGTCATGATGTCCGGCGTGATGCCGTGCGCCTGGTACCCCCACATGTGTTCTCCGGTGCGGCCCCACCCGGTCTGAACTTCATCGGCGACGAAGAGGATCCCGTACTCATCGAGTACCTCCTTGAACCGACGGAAGAAGCCGTCCGGCGGCGTAGCGAATCCACCGACACCCTGGATCGGTTCTGCGATCATCGCGGCGACATCGCCGGACGTCATCATGTCCATCACCTGTCGGAGGTCGGCCACTGCCGCGTCGATGAACCCCTCGTCGTCGAGATGCGCGTACGGGCTCCTCGCTTTGTACGGTCCTTGTACGTAGTGGACGCTGAGGCCCGAGTACGAGGTGGGCGACCACGATCGATGGCTGGTCAGCGACACGGCCGTGAAACTCCGCCCGTGATAGCTGTTGCGCAACGCAAGCACCTGGTTCGACCGCCGATACGATGTCGCGAGCAGCATCGCCGCATCGTTGGCCTCGGTTCCCGATGGTGTGAAGAAGACCCGTGCGTCGGGTATGCCCGACATCTCGGCGACCATCTCGGCGAGCTCGACCATCGGTTGGTTCAGGTAGAGCGTCGACGTGTGCAGCACCTTGGATGCTTGTGCCGTGATCGCTGCCGTGACTTCGGGCAGCGAATAGGCCGTCATCGTGGTCAGGATGCCGCCGAAGAAGTCGAGATACTCGTTGCCCTCGAGGTCCCAGACCGTGCGTCCCTCACCTCGATCGATCGCGATCGGCTCGTCGTAGTACAACGCCAGCCACGAGGGCATGACTGCCCGTGTGCGCTCGGTGAGTTCGGCGTGGATCCCCATTCGGTCTCAGCCTCTGACAAGCGGGTCGTAGGCATCGGGGCGCCGGTCCCGGTAGAACGCCCACGTGTTGCGGACCTCCTCGATGCGGTCGAGATCCAGATCTCGCACGATGAGTTCAGCGTCCTTGTCGGAAGCGACATCGCCTACGAACTGTCCCCGCGGGTCGACGAAGTACGACGTTCCGTAGAAGTCGTTGTCACCAAGGTCCTCCACGCCGACGCGGTTGATCGCACCGACGTAGTACATGTTCGCAACCGCTGACGCCGGCTGCTCGAGCTGCCACAGGTAAGAAGAGAGTCCTCGGCTCGTTGCGGACGGGTTGAACACGATCTCAGCGCCGTTCAAACCCAACGCACGCCACCCCTCGGGGAAGTGGCGGTCGTAGCAGATGTAGACACCCACCTTGCCCACGGCTGTGTCGAAGACCGGGAAGTCTTCGTTGCCAGGGCGGAAATAGAACTTCTCCCAGAATCCACCGACGTGGGGGATGTGGTGTTTGCGGTACTTGCCGAGATAGGTGCCGTCGGCATCGATCACGGCTGCAGTGTTGTACAGGAATCCGGCCATCTCCCGCTCGTACATGGGAAGCACCATCACCATGCCGAGCTCCTTGGCAAGTTCCTGGAACCGCTTCGTCGTGGGTCCGTCGGGAATCGCTTCGGCGTATCCGTAGTACTCGATGTCCTGCACCTGACAGAAATAGGGGCCGTAGAACAGTTCCTGGAAGCAGATGACCTTGGCACCATCCGCAGCGGCCTCGCGCGCGTACTTCTCGTGGAGCTCGATCATCGATTCCTTGTCGCCGGTCCATTCGGTCTGCAGGATCGCTGCGCGTACGGTTCGGCTCATCGGTAACTCCTTCACGAATGTCCGGTGTCTGATAGGTGTGGCCACGATGCGGCGACCACATGCACACGGTACTCACTCGCTCTATCGTTCACAACGGCACGGAGCACATTCGGCGCGAAACGATTCGACGGCGATGGCAGCCCCGAGGCGCAATGAGAACCAACACGCAGTTGTTGCGTGACGACGGCGGAGGACCCCCTGAACATCGGTGTGGTGACCGAGATCAAACCCGACGAGCGCCGAGTCGCGCTGCAGCCCGGCGCTGCGAACGACTTGGTCCATCGGGGGCACACGGTGTTCGTCCAAGCAGGTGCGGGGAGCGGGGCTGGTGCACCCGATGCCGCGTTCGAGGCGGCCGGAGCGACAATGCTCGCCACTCCGGAAGAGGTCTTCGCTGCGTCGGAACTCCTCGTCCACGTCAAGGAGCCGCAGCAGTCCGAGATCGCGATGCTTCGACCGGACCACACACTCTTCACCTACCTCCACCTTGTCGCGTATCCGAAGGTCGCCGAAGGACTCCTT
>CAYTWC010000201.1:0-4282 GCA_964441975.1 uncultured Acidimicrobiaceae bacterium
CGGGTCCGCGAGCGCGTTGCGGAACACCGTTTGGGTATGGAGTCCAGCCTCCCCGAGGGCGGCACCCGCTGCTGCGGCGGCAAGCGCCCGTGGCAACCGAAGCTCGACCACGATCTGGTGGGTCACGGTGTCGACATCGCCGCCGAACAGCGCTGATATGACCGACGACAACGGTATCGCTTGCGACCCCAGGGCAAGCGATGCGGTGAATGCGAGCAGCGCGCCGCCTCCCCAGATGAGCATGGGGAGGCGGCGCCGTTCGGTAGCGGTCGGGATCAGCAGTCTCCGACGATCCGCTCGATGTGGATCAGCTCATGATCCGGGAGGAGTTCCGGATGGATGATGCTGACCAGGTCCGCGAGCATCTCGTCTACACGCACGGAGGGGGTAGAGAAGTAGTCTTCGCCCCGACCGAACCGGTGGAACGCGTTTCCGGCGCACATCGCTTCGAACCGACCATTGTTCGGATCAGTAGCGATGAACTCCGAGGCGGTCTCTTCCACTGGATCGTACGCCATCGAGTACCAGAACGGAGCGTCGGCACCCGCAGCCAGTGCAACCTCCAACGAGACTGTGGGCTGGAACCCGGAGAAGTCCATCTGCGAGTCATCGAGGACCAGCGTTCCTCCTGCGTCGAGCACCAGGAGGGACTCGATCCGTGTGTGCGAGCGGGTCGAGAAGTCACCGGACGAGTTCGGGTTGCCGATCAGGACAGCGGGCATCTCCTCGACGGTGCTCACGTCAGCGAGAAGGTCGGTGTATGTGGTTTCGATCGATCCGTACAGCTCATTCGCCTCTGCCTCGGCGTTGAAGAACATGGACAGGAACTTCAGTTGCTCTGCTGAACCCAGTGGTCCTTCGCTGAACGGATGGAACTCGAACGTCGGAATACCCAGATCCCGTGCCTGCTGTTTGAACTCGGGTGCCCCATAGGTCGTCATTCCGTCCGGGTCGAGGGCGACAAGGGTCTCGTAGTTCTCCTCGCCGTAGTAGCCGATCTCGACTACATCGTTGGAGACTGCGTCGATCGCAGGGAGGTACTCGAGTCCGCTCGGTGGCCTGCGCCATCCGACGAGCTTGTCCTCGAGTCCGAGCATCTCGATCGATGCGTAGGTCCCTCCGCCACTCTCGACGAACCGCTCGAGAGGAATGGTGAACACGAAGGCACCCGCCAGTTCGCCCTCGAGTGCGGGTGCCTCGGCCCCACAATTGACGAGCACATATGTCTCGTACACGGGGTCGGTCGTCGGGTCGGCATGCGTTATGTCGATATCGACGACCTTGTAGGTGTCGTGGTAGTCGACCGTCCACTGCTCGGAATAGTCAGCCACCACCTTGTCGGGGAAGTAGTCCACGCCTTGCTCCACCGAGTCGATGCACGCCTCGGGATTGGAGGTGGGCTGTGCCACAGCCGTGGTCGTCGTCTCGTCGGCACCGGTGCCCGACGTGGTCGTCGTGGCGTCCGCCGGTGCAGTGGTGGTTGTGTCGTCCGCTGGCGCGGTGGTTGTGGTGTCGGTCGAGTCCGATGCACATGCCGTCGCTATGACAGCGAGTGCAAGGACCAATCCGAGCATTGTTCGTTTCATTCCGTTCTCCCAGTTCGTGTCGATAATGAGAATCGTTCGCATTCAGCCTAGATGTTCCAGCGGACGACGAATCCGTGCGCGATTGCGACACGCTGCATGCGGCTGCGAGGCGGTCGCGAACCCGACATTTCACCGATGCCGTAAGCGGGCAGTGACCCTTACACTCATGGCGTCCAGTCGACACCGCGCACGGTGTCGCCGCGTATCCGGGCAGCCGGTTCGCGACAGATCCTGCTCCCACCACCCGTGGGGGCCGTCCGCCGAGCGGACGTCCAGAGGAGGCAATTCAATCAATGCGTTCGTATGAACTGATGGTGATCCATCGCTACGACATGGCGGAAGCCGATGTTCGTTCAGCGGTGGCGGAGGTCGAGAAGGCCATCACCGATAGAGACGGTGTCATCACCGCAACCGATTTCTGGGGCAAGCGACGTTTCGCCTACGAGATCGATCACATGTCCGAGGGCTTCTATTCGGTCATCAACTTCGATGGCGATGTCGAACTCCAGACAGCGCTCGACCGTTCGCTCGGTCTGCTCGATTCTGTGGTCCGCCACAAGATCGTGCGCACGAGCAAGTAGAAACTGTCACATCGGTGAGGCACACTGAGCGTATCGAAACCGGTGAGCCGAGCCAGAGAAGAGAGATGTAATGAGCAACAGCGTGACCCTCGTAGGAAACCTCGTCGAAGACCCAGAGCTCCGTTTCACCGCAAGCGGCATCGCCATGGCCCGTGTCCGGCTCGCAGTCAACCGACGGTGGCGTGACAACAACAACGAATGGCAGGAAGAGACAGGATTCTTCGGTGGGACGTGCTGGCGGGAAGTCGCAGAGAACATCGCCGAATCGCTCTCGAAGGGAGATCGCGTGTTCATCACGGGTCGTCTCGAGCAGCGCAGCTGGGAAACCAACGAGGGCGAGAAGCGTTCGGTCGTCGAAGTACGGATCGATGAGATCGGTCCCTCCCTCCGGTGGGCGACCGCACAGGTCTCCAAGACCCCGCGCAATGGCGGCGGCGGTTCCTATGGCGGCGGCGGCAACGCCCCGGCAGCACCGGTTGCCCGCGACGACTATGGCCCTGACGAGGCGCCCTTCTAAGGCGTCAACCGACCAAGAATTCACAAAGGAGTACTCCCGATGGCGAGTCCGAAGAACCAAAGCAGGCGGCGCCGCCGACCTGAGATGAACGGCAAGAAGAAGCGAATAGTCCACAAGTTCCGCGAGGAGGATGTGGTCGACTACAAGGACATCGCGCTCCTGCGCAAGTTCATGTCCGATCGCGGCAAGATCCGCTCTCGACGCGTGACGGGGCTGTCACCGAAGCGTCAGAAGGAAGTCGCCATGGCGATCAAGAATGCCCGTGAGATGGCACTCCTTCCCTACACGCAGACGAGGTCCTAGACGATGAAGGTCATTCTCACCAACAATGTCGAAGCTCTGGGAGTCAAGGGCGACGTCGTCGACGTTGCCGACGGCTACGCCCGTAACTACCTGGTCCCCAAGAAGCTTGCCGTCAAGGCGTCGGAGGGAGCCCTTCGTCAGGCCGATGCGATGCGTGAAGCCCGTATTCAGGCCGAGCAGCAGGAGCTCGAATCGGCTCAATCGCTTGCAAAGAGCCTCGCGGACACGCGCGTCGTCGTCGCGGCACGCGCCGGGGATGCCGGGAACCTGTTCGGTTCGATTGGCGCCACCGACGTCGCCGCCGCGATCGTCAAGTTCACCGGTATCGAGATCGACAAGAAGATCATCGACATCGACGATCCGATCAAGGAGATCGGTCTGCACACGGTCATGATCCGTCCCCATGCCGATGTCGAGGTCGGTGTCACCTTGGACGTAATACCGGCATAGATCTCAGATCCCAGATCCCAGATCCCAGAAGCAGGCCGGCCAAGTGGTCAGGTCACTCGAGATGGAGGGTTCGGCGTTCTCGTCGGACCCTCTTCTCTTTTCGATCTTGGATCCTCGATCTCGGATCCGACAGCAGAGGTCAGCGAGCAGCACCGGCCCCGGCTTCTCGAGATTGCGAATTCTGAGTCGCTGGGGGTTCGGATCGAAGATCCAAGATCGTCTTCAGTTCGCGACAAACAATCGTGAACGGGAAAAGTAAGCGGACTCCTGGGGTTGCAGAGGAGCCACGGGTTCATACACTCGCAAGCGCTGGCGCCGACGCCTGTTCCTGTCATAGCTGACGGGGATGATGGTGGGAGCCACGTTGACGACGACCATCGAGGAGGACCAGAGTGACGACGCTCATTGACGCCCAATCGGGGCGATCAACACGAGTAGCGCCACACAGCACCGAGGCGGAGGTCTCGGTACTCGGTTCGGTCCTGATGTCGGCGGAAGCCGCCAACGTGGCTCTCGAAAAGCTGCACGCCGAGGACTTCTACGTGCCGTCGCATCAGCTTGTGTTCGAGGTGGTCCAGGGCCTGTTCAACACGACGCAGCCGATCGATGCGGTGACCGTGTCGGAAGGGCTTCGCCGCGACGGAGCACTTGATCGCATCGGAGGGATCGAGTTCCTCACCGGGCTCATCGACGCCGTCCCGACCACATCGAACATCGAGTACTACGCATCGATCGTCGAGGAGCACGCCCTCCGGAGGCGGCTGATGCGGGTCGGTGGCGACATCGGAGTCATCGCATCCAAGACCGCCGAGGCGATCGACGATGTCGTCGATCAGGCAGAACAG
>CAYTWC010000202.1:0-4262 GCA_964441975.1 uncultured Acidimicrobiaceae bacterium
CGATTCGATCGAGGACATCGTCGGCGTCGCGGTGTCGCTCAAGTGGCCCAACGACGTCCTGATCGGCAATGCGAAGGTCGGCGGGATTCTCGTGGAATCATCCGATGATGCCGTGATCGTCGGATGCGGACTGAACCTGTGGTGGCAGGACGTCCCGTTCGAGGGTGCAACTGCGCTTTTTGACCACGATCCCGGACGCCACGTGGCAGTCGACCTTGCGAACGGCTGGGTCCACGGGCTGCTGGCGCACATCGAGAACGGTCCGGATGGCTGGAACCCGGACAGGTACCTGGAGCGATCGATCACTGTGGGAGCATTCGTCCAGTGGGGCGACGGCGAGGGCAAAGCGACCGGAATCGGGCCCGACGGGTCGCTCGTCGTGGACACGATGGCCGGGGAGATCGCGATCCACGCAGGAGAGGTTCATCTTCGCAAGCAGGGGTAACCTGCGGCGAGATCCACGAGAGGGACCGGGTGGCAGTTCAAACAGGCGAAGGCACGGTGGACATCATCTTCCACACGAGCAGTGTCCCCGCAGGACCGCGTACGCTCGGTGGCTACATCGCCCGCCCCGACGGCGTCGGCGAGTGGCCGACGATCATGGTGTTCGGACCCGAGCCGATCCCGACGAGCACGATCAAGCATATTTGCCGCGTCTTCGCCCGCCACGGCATCGCCGCATTTGCTCCCGATCTCACGGATTCCTCCAGCGCAAACCACTCGATCTCCAAAGCAGTCGCCCGCTTCCTCCAGAACCCGAGCGGCGTCTGGTCGAACGCCCAGCTGGGATTCGGCGTGCTCGCCTTCGGAGCCGGACTCGCAGATGCCGCTGCACTTGCTGCCGCCGATGTGAAGGTGGACGCCTGGGCAGCAATCGCTGCCGACCTCGACCCTGTGTCGGTCGCCAACCTCGTCGATGCTGATTCGGAGGGACTCGTGATCCTCAGCCGGGGTGACGGTTCGACCGACGTCGATGCTGCGATATCCAACAAGGACGACCTGCGTAGGACACGGTTCGTCGTGTACCCATCCGGCGAAGAGGGTTTCTGGAACGACGATGCGGACGGCTACGAGGAAACGCGGGCTACCGACGCGCTCGATCGCACGATCGCGTTCTTCGCCGACGAGCTTCCCCCAAGGGTGTAGACGATGCCGAAGTCTGTCGTGACCGGCGGCGCCGGGTTCATCGGATCGAATCTTGTCGACAGACTCGTCGACGAGGGTCACGAAGTGCTCGTGCTCGACGACCTGTCATCCGGTTCCATTTCGAATCTCAAAGAAGCAAGAGCACGGGGCGACGTGACGCTGCACCAGATCGACATCACCAACAACGAGGTGGTGGATCTCGTGCGTGCCTTCCAGCCGGATTCAGTCTTCCACCTCGCGGCGCAGATCGACGTCCGCCATTCTGTTGCGGATCCGGTCTTCGATGCCCGCATCAACGTGCTCGGCACGATCAACGTCCTCGAAGCCGCACGCCACGGGAACGCTGAGCGGTTCGTGTTCGCATCGTCGGGAGGCGCCATGTTCGGCGACACCTTCAACATCCCGACGCCCGAGGAGCAGGAACGACATCCCGAATCCCCGTACGGCGTTTCCAAGTCGGTTGTGCACGAGTACTTCGACTACTACAACCGAGCGTACGAGCTGGACTGTATGTCGCTCGGCTTCTCGAACGTGTATGGACCCCGTCAGGATCCACATGGCGAGGCGGGCGTCGTTGCGATCTTCATCGGAGCATTGCTCGCAGGCAATGCGCCGACGATCTACGGCGACGGCCTCCAGACCCGCGATTTCGTCTTCGTCGAGGATGTCGCAGATGCGATGTTCCGTGCCAGCCGGATCGGGGGGAATCGATACCTCAACATCGGAACCGGCGTCGAGACATCGGTCCTGAAACTCTACGACAGCATCGTGGGAGCCGTAGGGGCCGATATCGCCCCCGTCATGGCTGCGGGCAAACGTGGCGAACAGCTCCGTTCATGTCTCGATCCATCCGCAGCACTTGCGCATCTCGGATGGGAACCGTGGACGAGTCTCCAGGACGGACTCGCCGCCACCGTCGCCTCGATCAGGGCACGCTGACACCTACCGCTGGACAGCGGCCGGTCACAACTCGTCGAGGGTCTTCGGCCAATCGTCCTTGAGGAGCCGCGACAGCGACCGATCGGCCAGGATCTTCCCTCCTGTCTGACAACCGGGGCAGTAGTTGGTCTCGCGGGACCCTGCGACGATCTTTTGGATCGGGGCACCACACACCGGGCATGGTTCGCCGAACTTCCCGTGCACCGCCATATCGGGATGGAACGCGGTCACCTTCGTCGGGAATCCGTCCCCGGTCTCATCGATTCGCTTCCGTGTCCACATGTCCAAAGTCGTCCGGGTCGCGTCGAACAGCCTTGCGAGCTCGGCATCGGTGAGGTTCGTGTTCATCTGTGTCGGCGAGAGCTTGGCAGTATGCAGGATCTCGTCAGCAAACGCTCCGCCGATCCCCGAGAGATATCGGGCATCGGTCAACGCCCGTTTCAACGTGTGCCGATTGGTGCACAGTGCCGCAGAGAACTGCTCGAGCGTCGCATCGTGGACCTCGATCCCGCCCGGATCGATGTCGTCGAGTCCGTCGGAGGTGACGATCGACAGTGAAGCTCGACGTTTGGTTCCGGCCTCGGTCAACAGGAGCGACCCCGTCGAGAAGTCAAGAGACGCGAGCCCGCCGCGCTTGGGAATCGCTTTCGGTTCGTCCGACCATGCGAAACGCCCAGCGACCATCAGGTGGATCACACAGTGGATCTCGTTGTCCAAGTCGATCGAGACCCGCTTGCCGATGCGATGGATGCCGGCAACGTTCGCGCCGACGACGGCTTCGATGGGCGGATCGTAGGTTCGAAGCAGCGAGAAGGACGCAACACGGATTCCGGTCAGTTCGGCGCCGACGATGCGCGCTTCGAGGGCGCTGATGTACGACTCGATCTCCGGGAGTTCAGGCATCGTTCATCGCTATCGGAAGAGATCCTCTCCCGGCGGCCGTATCAGGTCGGAGACCCTGCCGTCGCCCTCGAGTTCGAGACCCCGTACCAGGGCGGCGGGGATCCCTTCTACCTTGCCCATGACCAGATCCGCTGCTGATGCGATCTCGTCGACAGCGGCGATCTCGGTGACCTCCAGCGTGTTGCCGTGCGTGTCGGTCGTCCCTTTGAGATCGATGAGCGACGGCAAACCGGATATTCCGATCGCGACATCCGTGAGGCCGCGCCGCCACGGTCGACCGAAGGTATCGGTGATGACAACACCGATACTCGCGTCGGTCGACCGCTCGATCAGCGTGCGTATCCGGTGTGCGGATCGATCGGGATCGACAGGGAGCAGTATCGCGTGACCGGCTTGGACGTTGGATCGATCGACCGCTCCGTTGGCACAAATGAACCCATGCCGGGTCTGGACGATCACCAGGTCGCCACGCCTCCTGACGATCCGCACGGCTTCACTCTCGACCAGCTCGCGATATGTCTGCTCGTCGGGGATCTCGCGGATCTGGCCTTCTGCCTTCGAGACGATCTTGTGGGTGATCACTATCACGTCGCGGTCGTGTATCCCAAGACCCGCGGCGTCGGCCGACTCGACGATCATGCCTGCGATGTCGTCCCCGGGCGTGACCTCGCCGATTCCCTCGAGCGGGGTGATCGTTATCGATCTCACGTCGTTTCCTTCATCAGACGTTCGGCGAAGGTTCGCCCGTGCTCGCCGGCAAGTCGTGTATCGGCGGGAACCACGTCCACGTCGTACCGACCACCGAGATCGACGTCGGCGGCATCGGCGATGTCGACGAACAACGTCGACAGGAGACCTTCATAGGCTTGGAGGATCCCTTCGGTGCCGGGGGCAAGACCGATGCCCGCCATGACCGCATCGGCGGGGCCCTTGAGCGGTCGTCCGCCGAAGAGTGGACTCACCGCAGCGACGGTGTGATGTGCGCGCACCGCATCCGCAATCGGGTCGACGGCCAGGATCGGCCAGATCGACAGCGGTGGATTCGACGGCGCAATGACGACGACATCTGCCGTCTCGATCGCTTCGAGGACGCCTGGTGCCGGCGATGCCTGGGCAGCACCGTGGAAGGCGAGCGCCTCGACGGGGTCAGCGTGCTTCCGTGTCACGAAGTAGGTCTGGAAGTCGATCCACTCACCTCCTGTGACTTGGACGTGGGTTTCGACGCGGTCATCCGATGCGGGAAGCAACGTGACATCCTCGAGCCCGAATCTCTG
>CAYTWC010000203.1:0-1222 GCA_964441975.1 uncultured Acidimicrobiaceae bacterium
CACCTATCGGGTGATGGCCGAGGACGCCGTCGACCTTGCGCTCGGTACGTCCGCTTCGAGCGTGCCATCCGTCACGAAAGGGATTCCGGTGACGGGGGCAGAAGCGCTGCCTCACGATGCAACGGACGTCGAGGACATCCGAAACGAATTCGGTTGGGGTGCCGGTCTTGTCGACCGGCTGATGCATCGGTACGGGAACAGGATCACGGAACTCATCGAGATGTGCCGGACCGATCCTTCCCTCGCAAACCCTCTCGCATCCGCCCCGACCCACATCCGCGCTGAGGTCGCCCATGCCGTGACGTTCGAGGGGGCGCTTGACCTCGAAGATGTTCTTCGCCGCCGAACACGGATCGATCGTGAGTATCCGCGTCACGGCATCGGCGTTCTCGACGAGGTCGCGGACATCATCGGTCCGTTGCTGGGTTGGACGGATGATCAGATCGAGCAGTCGATCGGGTCATACACGGTCCTTGCAGAAGCGGAGATGGCGGCGGCGCTTGGTGCTGACGACGATGCTGCCGGTGCGATCATGGCGGCGATCGAAGGTCCACCGATGTGGCCCTTCATCCGACCGCCGTCCAGCGACCACGCATGACGCCGAGATCGACACCGTGCCGGCGGCCGTTCGATTGGGACCAATCCATCACGTGATCCGCAACAGTGCAACAATGGTGTCATGGCACGCATTCTTGTCGCGGACGATTCCGCATCCATTCGGCTTCTCGTGAAGCGTCACCTGCAGTCCGAAGGCCACGAGGTCATCGAGGCTGAGGACGGACCGGCCGCCCTCGCGATCGGTCGTGACGAGGCGATCGACCTCGCGATCCTCGATCAGCTGATGCCCGGTCTGAAGGGCATCGATGTGCTGCAGACGTGGCGCTCCGAGGACATCGATTTCCCCGTCGTTCTGCTCTCGGGAGTGGATGATCACCACGCGGTCGTGAGTTCGCTCGATGAAGGGGCGTCGGACTACATCAGGAAGCCGTTCAGCCCCGAGGAACTCAAGGCTCGCATCTCCAGGGTTCTCGGCGAGTAGCGAACCGGTCCGAGCGCTCGGGAATCCATCAACCACCCGTATGTGTGGGCCGATACCACAGGTACATGAATGACACACTGCTCCTGTGGCTGATCGGATCGGCCTGTGCTGCGGTGGTCACGATGGCTGTGCTTGTTGTCGTCAAGCTGATCCACCGCACGTACTTGCGGTGGCGCGGTGTGC
>CAYTWC010000203.1:1232-4245 GCA_964441975.1 uncultured Acidimicrobiaceae bacterium
CCAGTACGTGGCCGCTGTCGGCGAACTCATCAGCCGATCCATCCTGCCCGAACGTCCCAACCCCGCCTGGAAGGACGATCCTCTGTTCCACGATGCCCTCGTGGACTACCGGCTTTCGCTCGTCGGTTCCGAACGGGGATTCGTGGATCGTCTCGTCGAAAATCTCGGCATTCTGGATGTTCTCCGGTCCAGGATGCGGCGGCGGCACTCGACGAATCGTCGCCTTGAGGCGGTATCGACATTCGTCGACCTTGCAACGGAATCCTGCATCCCCGACCTCAGAGAACTCCTCGATGACCCGAATGCACACATCGCCATCCACGCTGCGAAGGGACTGAGCAGACTCCGCGATACGGAGGCCGTCGGCCCGATTCTCGACCGAGCCGCGGTTGCTTCACCGTGGCATGCTGCACGCTTGGCCGATGCGTTGATCGGATTCGGATACGAGGTCGGAGAACCGGTGCGGGACTGGATGATCGTCGAGATAGGAGCGAACGAGCCGCCTGTCCCCACCATCGCGTTGGCAGTTCGTGTTCTCGGACAGGTGTCGGATGTCGACGCCGAGAGCCTCCTGCTCGAGATGCTCGTCACGAAGGAACCCGAGTGGAGGGTGTCCGCTGCGTCGGCTCTCGGTTCCGTCGGGGGCGACGGTGCCGTCGTGGGCTTGCTCAACGCGCTCGATGACGAGTTCTGGCCGGTCCGTGCGCGAGCGGCTGCGTCGCTCGGTCACCTCGCCGCACCGTCCGCCGTGGATCACCTCCGCCCGTTGTTGTCCGACCCGATGTGGTGGGTTCGGCAGAACAGCGCCGAGGCCATCGGGCGGCTCCCGGGAGGGACCAAGGTTCTGGTCGACGCTCTTCGTGGCGAAGACGAGTTCGCTGCTGATGCAGCGCTGTACCAGTTGACGATGCGAGGCGAAGTCGCCGCGGCTGTTGAACGGTCTCAGGCCGGGACCGCCTCGTCTCTCGACACGGAGATGCTCGATCACATCGATCAACTGCCGGTGAGCACTGTTGCACCTCCGATCGGGAGTTTGAGCACCGGGGCTGCGGTCGGATGATCGTCTCAATCCTCTCGTTCCTGTCGCTCTTCTTTCTCGTGTTCTACGCGGCGTTGCAGATCATCATGGTGATGCTTGCCGTCGGTTCGGCAGTGTTCCTCCGCAGGGAACGGATCGTCGAACGGTTCGGTCGCGTTGAGGACATGCTCGACTCGGACTTGGCGCCTCCGGTGTCGATAGTCATCCCTGCCTACAACGAGGCAGCGGGCATCGTCGAAGCGACCCGATCACTGACGATGGTGTCGTATCCACGGTTCGAGATCGTCATCACCAACGACGGAAGCAAGGACGACACCCTCGAATTGCTGATCGAGGCATTCGATCTTGAACTCGTGCCGTATCCGTTGCGGACGAGCATCGAAACGGCGACGGTGCGCGGCGTGTACAAGGCGCGACGCCGCAGGGGTGTGGAGATCACTGTCGTCGACAAGGAGAACGGCGGCCGAGCGGATGCGCTCAATGCCGCCGTGAACGCCGCGCAGTTTCCGTACGTCATGGCCACGGATGCGGATGTCATCATCGACGAGGACGCCCTCGTGCAGTCGATGCGACTGATCGCGGAGGACCGTTCCAGGGTCGTCGCGGTCGGGGGCAACATCCGCCCTCTCAACGGCGGCTCGGTCAAGCACGGGCATGTCGTGGAACCGGCCATTCCGAAGGGCATCATCGCCCGATACCAGATCCTCGAATACGTCAGGGCGTTCATCGCCACCAAGCCCGCTTGGGCATCGATCAACGCGCTTCCGAACGTATCGGGTGCGTTCGGGATCTTCCGTCGGGACCTCGTGGTGGGTCTCGGTGGGTATGCGCCGGGTCACTTCGGCGAGGATCTCGATCTGACGATGAAGATCCACCGATACTGTCACGACACGAAGACTCCCTATCGGATCCGTTACGCCCCGGCCGCGGTGCTCTGGACGGAAGTCCCGCCGACCCGCGCGATCCTGCGAAGACAGCGCATCCGATGGCATCGGGGTCTCATGACCGCCGTGAGCGACTTCCGGTCGAGCTTCTTCAATCCTCGGCACGGCACGGTCGGCATGCTCGTGTGGCCATACACCGTGATCTTCGAGTTCTGTGCCCCGATCGTCGAATTCACCGGCTACCTTCTCGTGCCGTTCGCACTCCTGTTCGGTTGGGTCACAGTGACCCAAGTGGTCGCGCTGTTCTTCGTCGCGTACTTCCTGGGAGCCTTCACGTCGCTGTTGGGCCTGCTCCTCGACGAGCGGTATGGGTACTTCAACGACCCGACCGAGACCTTGCGTCTGATCGGCGTCGTCCTCATCGAGAACCTCGGTCTTCGCCAGATGACCGTGTGGTGGCGGATCCGGGCCATGATGGGCGGGAAAGCGACAAAGGTGTGGGGGGACATGGAGCGCCGCGGCGTCACGCAGCTCGCGTCGTGACGACCCGATGCGGATCTCTTGGATGGTCCTAGAGTTGCGGCCATGTCAGACAGGTCACGTGGCGATGGATGGTGGCAGGCGGCCGACGGGAAGTGGTACCCGCCGGAACTCCTCGATGCGCCGCGACAGCAATGGCCGACGACCGAGCTGACGCCGGTCGTTCCTGGCGAAGCCGAGACCAACGTCCCTGTCGGGTCCGGTGCCCAGGTCGCAATCGGCGTCTCATCGACCGCAATGGCTGGAGCCGGGATCGCGGGATTCGTCTATGCGGCTGCAATCCGGGACGCGGGCGAGGGATGGGAGACACGGACCTCGGCCCTCGACGGCGAGCTGTTCTGGACATCGCTCTACCTGTTGGGCTGGTTGGCCGTCATCGCTGCGGGGATCGCCCTCATGGTGTGGTCTTTCCGTGCGTCCAAGGCTATGGATCGTCGGGGAGCGCAGAATCGCCGCTGGAGCCCCGGCTGGGCGATCGGTGGTTGGTTCATCCCACTCGCGAATCTGGTCGTACCCCGTCTGGTCTTCGGTGAACTGGAACGGTGTGCGG
>CAYTWC010000204.1:0-4211 GCA_964441975.1 uncultured Acidimicrobiaceae bacterium
CCATCGGTCGCGCCCTCATGGCAGACCCTACGCTCCTCATCCTCGACGAGCCGTCGCTTGGGCTTGCCCCCTTGCTCGTCGCGCAGATCCGCGACGTCATCGTCGACATCAACAAGCGCGGCACGAGCGTGCTGCTCATCGAACAGAACGCGAACATGGCGCTGTCGATCGCGGACTACGGATACATCATGGAGACGGGAAAGGTCGTCATGGACGGTGACGCCGAGAAACTGCTTGGCGACGCGGATGTTCAGGAGTTCTACCTGGGACTGCATGCCGAAGGTGAACGTCGGTCGTTCCGCGATGTCAAGCACTACAAGCGACGCAAGCGGTGGTTGTCATGACCGCACCGCTGCTGGAGTTCGAGGGTGTGGGTCTGGCCTTCAAAGGTGTCAAGGCGCTCACCGACGTGTCGTTCACCATGGACACGGGCGAGCTGTTCGCCGTCATCGGCCCGAACGGTGCCGGGAAGACGTCCACCTTCAACTGCCTCAATGGTGTCTACAAACCCCAAGAGGGTGACATCCGGTGGAAGGGGGAGTCGATACTCGGGATGCGTCCCGATCGTGTGGCAGCGCTCGGAATCGCACGGACTTTCCAGAACATCGAGTTGTTCGCCCACATGACCGTGCTCGAGAACATCACCCTCGGTCGCCACATCCGCACGAATGTCGGGTGGTTTGCAGGGGGTGCCTGGTACGGCAAGGCCAAACGTGAGGAGATGGAGAATCGGGCGAAGGTCGAGGACATCATCGATCTGCTCGAGATCGAGTCGTGGCGGTCGTATCCGGTTGGACTGCTGCCGTACGGCATCCAGAAACGTGTCGAACTCGGTAGGGCGCTTGCGATGGAACCCGAACTGCTCCTCCTCGATGAGCCCGCGGCTGGCATGAACCTCGAGGAGACTGAGGACATGGCGCGTTTCATCCTTGACATCCGCGAGGAACTCGGCATCGCGATGATCCTCGTCGAACATGACATGGGGCTCGTGATGGACATCGCCGATCGCGTACTCGTGCTCGACTTCGGCCAGGTCATCGGTGTCGGGACACCAGCGGAGATCCAGACGAATCCTGATGTCATCAAGGCATACCTCGGGGAGGAACTCGGGGTATGACGCCTCGATTCGCTCGGAGACCTCGATCCAAGATCCAAGATCCAAGATCCAAGATCCAAGTGTGAAGATGCTCGATCCCGGACCCCAGATCTCACATGCCACCTCTCCGTGGGAGTTCTCGGTCGTTGACGCTCGGTGGCTCTGATGGACCGTTCGGAGCGAGTCGCACAAGCCTTCGGTAGGGATCCGTACGCGGCTTCACAGGGATACATGCTCGGGGAAGTGACGGACGAATCCGTCACCGTGTCCATGACCGTTCGGGAGGACCAGCTGAACTTCCTCGGCGGCACCCACGGGGGAGTGGTGTTCTCGATTGCGGATTGTGCGTTCGCGCTCGCATCCAACGCTTATCCGGAAGACGCCGTTGCGATCGACACCCATCTCGCCATCACGGGCGGGACCACCGCCGGCGACACGCTGACCGCAACCGCGAGCGAACTCACGAGAGGGAGGTCACTGGCGACCTACCGCGTCAATGTCACCCGGGACGACGGGAGAATCGTCGGAGCGTTCACCGGAACGGTCTTCATCAAGAGCGTTGAGGGTTGAGCGTTGAGGGTTGAGCGCCCCTCACTCAACGCTTCACGCTCAACGCTTCTCTCGCTCGACGCGCTTCCATGCGAGGGGAAGCAGCAGGCCGGCAAGGACGACTTTGATCAAGTCGCCGATGACGAACGGTGTGAAGCCGGCGGCAAGTGCTGCGGTCATCGAGTCGATGGCGTCGACGCTCAGATACAGCCATGAGACGCCGAAGATGTAGATCACGACGCTTCCGGCGAGGAAGGCGGGGATGGCGCTCGCAACCGTGCGGTCCTGACCGCGTTCTGCCAACAGACCCACGACCCACGCTGCGACGATGAAACCGACCAGGTACCCCCCGGTGGCGCCGGTGGCTGCTTCCCAGCCGCCGCTCGCTTCGGTGTAGAACGGGAGTCCGATGGCACCAAGGCCCCAATACAACGTCATGCTTCCGGCGCCCATCCTGGATCCGAGTGCTGCACCCGTCAGAAGGACCGCAAACGTGGTTCCCGTGATCGGTACGGGTGTCCCAGGAACCGGTATCACGATCTGGGCGGCCAGCGCGGTGAACAGGGCGAAACCAGTCATGAGGGCCACCGACGTCAGGGTCGAGCTCGGAATGACTACGTTGGCAATCGTCGTCGTTGGGTGGGCTGTCTGCATTTCGTCCTCGCAAGTAGATTTCAGTCCAGACCGACGAGCGACTCGCCGATTGACTGGGTATGAGACTGTTCCGACACTCTATTCGTTTCATGCTCGCTGCAATCGTGTTGGTGATATCGGGTGCGCCCGCGATCGCAGCGGATCCACCAGAGGATGTCTTGCCGGGTGCCTCCATCCAACCGTCGAACCATCCATCGCAATCGGCAGCATGGGATCTCGGCCGCCTTCGCATTCCCGCCATAGGTCTTGACGAGTCCGTTCGTGTCGGTGTCGACCTGTCCGTTCTCGATCAGGGTGTCGGCTACTGGGCGGGCACCTCAACCCCCGGAAGCGATGGCAATGTCGTGCTTGCCGGGCATCGAACCACGTTCACCCAGCCCTTCAACGGTCTCGATCGGCTGTCGGTGGGAGACATCGTGACGATGACCGATGGTCAGGGGATCGACGTGATGTACCGGGTATCGGAGTCGATGGTGGTCGAACCGCGCGACATGTGGATCACCTATGACCGTCCGACACCGACGCTGACGATGTTCGCGTGTCACCCGAAGGGTTCGGCGGCGCAACGGATCGTCGTGGTCGCCGACCTGATCTCGAACCACAGGATGCTGTAGAGCGCTGAGCGTTGAGCGTTGAGCGTTCCCCCTACCTCGTAGCTCTGGCTCTCAACGCTCAACCCTCAACGCTCTTACGCATTTCTCAGGAAAGCGACGGAGTGCACTTTGCATACGTCGTTAACCTGCTCCCAATGGACTCGACAACCGAGATCACCGAAGAGCGCGACCCATTCGAGGGTGTGCCTGATTCGCTGAAACCACCGGCGCAGTATCCGAAGTGGCCGTATTTCCTTGCCGGTTCCCTGATCCTTCTCGGAATCATCATCGGAGCCCTGTGGTCGATGTCGGTCCCGTACTACACGCTCAGCCCCGGTCCGGTGTATGACACGTCTGACTTCGTCCATGTCGAGGGCGGAAATGTCAGCGACAACGGCGAGCTCTTCTTCCTGACGGTTTCGCTCAAAGAAGCGAACGCATTCGAGTGGGTCGGTGCACACTTCGATGGGCGAGTCGATCTCGACGCCCGTGAGGATGTTCGGCCAGCGGGTGTATCGAACGAGGATCTTCGACGCGAGGGCCTTGCGGCGATGGATCAGTCGAAGCGGGACGCGACCTATGTGGCATTGACCCAACTCGGCTACGAGGTCACGCTGATCGGGACCGGCGCCCTCGTGATCGAAACCATCCCCGACTCTGCCGCCGACGGGGTGCTCATGCCGAACGACGTGATCGTCGAGATGGATGAGCAGATGATCGCATTCCGCTCCGATGTGATCGATTTTCTCGCTCCGCTGCAAGTCGGCGACCCCGTCATCGTGACCGTCCAACGTCCCGACGCCGATGAGCCGGAAGAGATCGAGCTGCTCGACTTCGACATCGTTCTCGGTCCGCACGTGGATGATCCGTCCCGTCCGATGCTTGGCGTCCTCTTGGACAACAACGAACCCATCGTGGAGTTCCCGGTCGAGGTGCAGATCGATTCCAGGAACATCGGCGGCCCTTCGGCCGGCATGATGTTCACGCTCCAGATCATGGACCAGCTGACGGAGGAGCCGTTGACCCACGGATACCGGATAGCAGGCACCGGCACGATACGCGTGGATGGGACCGTCGGTTCCATCGGTGGCATCAAGCAGAAGGTCCACGGAGCCATAGACGCCGGTGCGGTCGCTGTGTTGGTGCCCGAAGGCAACTACGAGGCCGCACTTGAGGCGGCCGGAGACGACATCGAGGTCGTCAAGGTCGTGACCATCGACGACGCGGTGGCGTTCCTCGAATCTCTGGCGTAGACCTCTCCGACGACCTCGGTAATCATCAGACACCGGTTGCTGCTCCGGTACTCTGGCGTGCATGAC
>CAYTWC010000205.1:0-4178 GCA_964441975.1 uncultured Acidimicrobiaceae bacterium
AGCCCGGACGTCGGTCGCAGATGCACCGTCCAGACTCGTGTTGGAGATGGACACGTCGGAGATCTCGGGGTCTGTGGCGACCGAATTGATGCCGACGGGTACGACCTGCGACGTGACGGTGACCATCACCGTCAACACAAAGGGAATGCTGTCGGCGATGTTCTTCCCGGCCATCAAACAGGCGCTCGCCTCAGGATTCCCCCAGCAAGTCGATGATCTCGCCGCGTCGTTCTAGGCGGCGTCGGAAGTCACGAACCACCGATGGGATGAAGCTGGGTCTCTCCGTCGGCGCCGTTCGTGATCGCCATGACGGTCAGCGTCGTGTCTCCGACGCCTGCGCCGTTGGCCCCGACGAAGAATTCGACGTACGCGTCGTCACCTCGCCGCGAAGCGACCCCCGTCGCCACGATCCGTTCCCCGGCAACAAGTGCATAGTCGGACGGTCCATCCGCGCCGATTCCCGAAACCGTGGCGATGACAAGCCCCGGGACCCGCTGTGAAACGGCAGAACCGTCGATACCACTCGAATCATGGAAGTCGACGACACCATCCACCCGCTCACCGCCGAACAGGCCGACGTCAAGACCCACGATGTCAGGGTACGGCCCCGCACTCGCCGTCAACTGACCGTGACCCTGACCCATCGTGACCATTGAGCCCAGCTCCCGGCGCGTTCGCTCGATGCTGGTGAGGTAGTCGTTCCAGGAGAAGACCACTTCAGGCCCACCTCGGGACCGCATCGCGACCTGTTCGGGTGGGGGCCGCTCCGACGCCGTCTGGAGTGGATCGCCGTCCGTGAGGACCTCACCTCCCTGGGCCGTCACAATGGTCTCGAAGACGTCGCTCAGATCTGCGTAGGACTCGTCCTGAGTTCCTTCGATCTGCCCCGGATACTTGATGAACAATGGGACATTGACCAGCGCCCCGAAGTTCTCCGCGCTCACGAGACGTCGCGGTTCTCCCTCGACGAACGACACCCCGTGGTCCGACACCACCACGAGCATCGAATCCTCGAGTATCCCTGTCGCCTCCATGCGATCGAGCAGATCCCCGAGAGCCATGTCTGCGAACCCGATTGAAGACGAATACCTTGCAAGCGCCTGGGACCTTTCCCACGCCTCGCCTGTCCACTCGTGGTCGTCGACCTTGGTGAGCGCTCCGACGGACTCATATGCCGTGCCGTCCTCGAGCAAGGTGAACGGAACATGCGGCACATCGATGTGCAGGTAGTACAGGGTCGGCCCGGAGAGCGTCCCGACCGTGTCGATGAACCGACCGATTTTGGCGGCTCGACGCTCTCCGTCGGTCGATGTTGCGTACTGACGTTCGAATGCACCACTGGTTTCGTCGACGATGACGCCCGTGCCACTGTCGAGGAAATCACCCCACTGAATTCCGATCTCGGGGATCGGGAGATGATCGAGGACATCGGCAGGTATGAGCGAGTGCAGGTACACGACACCCGAGTCCTTCATGACTGATTCGAGGTGTTCGAGGATCGAGTCGGACTGGCGAGTGTTTGCGCACAGGCTGTCAGGGCAGAGTCGAGTCGCCAACTCGTAGACCTGCATCGAATGGGTGGATTGGAGGGCAGTGAACAGATTCGTCGGATGCTGGGTGGCTATCGGTATGGCACCGGCCTCCGGGATGTTGCCGCTCAACAGGGCCGAAACGGAGTACAGGGTCCCGTCATAGATCGAGCTCGCGTTGGGGTACCACGTCGCCATGTCGGCCAGCCGTGCGAAGTTCGGGAAGCGAGTTTCGTCGATCGCCCCGGATTCGGTCTCGAGCGCTGGCAGGGAGAACTCGTCGAGAACGACCACGACGACATCTGTGGGGTCGGAGATACCCACGTCCACCGGCGGTGCCTCGTTGCCGGACAAGGGCGGAAGTTGCATCCAGAACATGACGGCAAAGACGACGGGAGTGAAAGCCAGGACCAGCAGCAGATCCCGTACGATCTTCGTTCGGGTATAGGCATACACGAGCAGAACACTCGCAGCCACGCCAGCGACGATCACGATCCACCCGCTCGCGGGGTTGGAGACCAGTGTGCCTGCCAGCTCGACGAAGAACGTACTCACAACGAGCACCATCAAACCGATGTGCACGAACCAGCCGGCGCGCTCGTCGATTGCAGCGGCCAGGAGCTCGATGGCGATCAGTATCCCGGGGATGACGAGGAGCACGACAGCCAGAAACACCACGATGTCCGCAGCCCCGGATCCGCGTACGGCCCAATAGTTCTGGTTCGCCCCGAACACCGCAAGCAATGTCTGAACGGTGCCCAACCCGTACAGGGCGTAGATATGGGCAGCTCGCCTCCACAGGGATGGCCTGGTGTTCGGAGCGGGTACGTTGTCGGTCTCGGCACCCAGAGCGTTGTCATCCATTGCCAGAGGGCGCTCGGACTCGGCTCGCTTCGCCGCCGCGTCGTCCCCTGCGACTTCTTTGCTCATTGAATCCCAATCTTCTGTTTCGGAATGGTCAGCAGATCGCGTGGTCGAGCGTACGGACGGTCACGCTGAAACGATGGAATCGCGACGACTCTCACGCCTCTCAGCGACGCGCATGGGTCAACGCTCACCTGCCGGATCGTCAGACTCCACACCTGCTCCGCGACCTCCCGAAACCAAGGTCTTGAGGCGGTACCAAGAGTTCTTGACGACCAGTGCTGCTGCGGCAAAGAATCCAACAACCGCTGAAACAATGAGCGTTCCGGTTGCAGGATCGAGATATCCAAAGTGAATCATGGTGCTCCCAGTCAAGTGCTTGACCGAACGAACGGTTCTTTCGGCTTCGTATCAACGTCGGCACCCCAACCCGAGTTCTTTAAGGAATGCAGAGACCACGCTCGACGGCGACCGGCCCTAGACGAACCTGATGATGCTGAACGCTCCACCACCGCGATCCGTGACACCGACGACATTGACGACCCCACCGGCATCGACAACGGGTTCGGGATTCACGAAGAACCGCACGCTCGCCGAGTGTGGCGATGTTTCGAACGCCGTTGTCGTAGCCACCACGACGCCATTGGCAACGAGGGCAAAACGCTCCGGTGGTTCAGCCGTGTCGAGCGTGACTTCGGCGACGACGACAGCTGGGGGCCCGACTTCGAGATCCAACCGATTCGTGCTGTCAGCTCCAACAACAGACACGTCGCCCTCGACGTCACGAATCTCGAACTCGGCCAGCGAGTGACCGTGAATAAGTGGGACGGGCCCGATCTCGGCGACGAGACCGGCATGCCCGACCCCGGTCGCAATCATTGACTCGATCGAACCGAGGGCGTCCTCGAAGCGGTCGGTGTACGTGTCAAAGTCGACGAACACGGGTGGCCCCTCCCGTGACTGCATCTGCTTGCCGCCATCGAACGGTTCACCGAGCAGGCTGGTCCCTTCGGTCTCGACACTCCCCCCGAGTACATCCACCATGGTGGGGAAGACGTCGATCGTGCGGGCGTTGCGCATATCGACGACCCCTGCATCTTGGTGCGGGTACTTGATGAAGAGGGGCACGCTTGCCAACTCTGCGAAGTTCCCATCGGTGACGAGCCGTCGAGGTTCGCCGTCGACAAAGCTGACCCCGTGGTCGGATAGGACGACGACCATGGCTTCCTCAAGAATGCCCACCTCATCGAGCTGTCGAAGAATCTCTCCGATCACCAGATCGGCGTATCCGACGTTGGCGGAGTACTTCGCCAATATCTGTTGGCGCCACCACTGGTCTCCCAACCACATGGGATCGTTGCCCTCCGCCGACGATGCTGGCCACCGATACCAGCTGCCGTCCGGAAGCAGCGAGTACGGGGCGTGTGGCAAGTCGATGTGCAGGTAGTACAGAGCAGCCGAGGATGCGTCGATGCTGTCCACAAACCGGCCCGCCTCGACGGTCCGTCGTTCACCCCCGGAGAGCTCGGCGAGTCTCTTTTGCGTTGGCCCTGTGTCGTCCTCGATCTCAACGGCGTTCTCCGCAGTCAGAAAGTTTCGCCAGCGAATACCCAGGCCGGGAACGTGAAGGAGCTCCAAGAAGTCGTGCGGCACGATCGAGTGCAGGTATACGACAGACGTGTCCTGAATGAGGGACCCGAGTCGATCGGGCAACGACTCCGCATGCCAAGTCGAGGCACACATTCGGTCCGGGCACAGGCGAGTGACATCCTCGAACACGTTCAT
>CAYTWC010000206.1:0-4165 GCA_964441975.1 uncultured Acidimicrobiaceae bacterium
GCGAGGAGGTTCTCCGACGTGAGTACCTCGGACGGCTTTCCCGAGGCTATGACCCTTCCCGACACCAGGAGCACCTGGTCGGCGAACTGTGCCTCCGACAGGTCGTGGGTCGTCATGACGACCGTGCAGCCCCGGGAGGTTTCGTCGTGGATGACCTCATCGATTGCCTGTGCGGTGGGGAGATCGATACCCGTCAATGGTTCATCAAGGAGAAGCATGTCATGCTCCTGGGCAAGACCTTGGGCCACGAAGACACGCTGGCGTTGTCCGCCCGACAGAGCCGTGAGCCGTCGGTTGGCGAGATGCGTGATGTCCATCCGTTCCATGGCCACTTCGATCGCAGTCCTGTCTGCAGGCGAGAGGCGAGTGAACATTCCCGCGTGTGCATACCGACCCATGGTGACGACCTCGGCGACCGATATCGGCAGGGAGTCGTTGACCTTCGTCGACTGGAGGACATAGCTGATCCGTGGTTGGGCTCCCGAATCGGTGGTCCGTGTGATGGTGCCCGACACGGCGGTGGCGAGCCCGGCTATGGCGTTGAGCAGTGTCGACTTGCCCGAGCCGTTCGGCCCGATGATCGCAGTGACGACCCCGGGTTCGATGGTGAACGTCGAGCGTTCGATCGCCACCGTCGTCCCATATGCCAGAACGATGTCTCGGGCCTCGATCGTCGGCATCTCTAAGCGCATCGGGCGCAACGGCCCTCGATCTCGAGGGCGTGGTTGGTTGGGAGGAACGAGACGGTCGACGAGATCACCGACACGAGCTCGTCGACCTGCGACTCGAAGTCAGTCGGGACATCGATGTCATCGACCGTACCGCATTCGATACACACGAGATGATGATGGTGGCCCGTCAACCATTCCGCGAGTTCATACCGTGCGAGGCTCTTGCTGGCGAAGTGGGGAATGACCACCTCAGCTTCTTCGAGTACCGACAGGGTGCGATATAGCGACGAGAGGGGAACCGCACGGTCGAGGTCAGCGTGCAGCTCGGCGGCGGACCGGGGGCCGTTCGCCGTGGCGAGGGCCTTGACCACGACGCGCCGTCCGCTCGTGTAGCGGATGTCGTGTTGCGCAAGGCGCTCCTGGATCTGGCGATGGAGGTTCGAGTTTGTCATTTGTTCATCCGGGTTACTACATTTCGAGTAGACGATAACGATTCTCATTATATACGCAGGAGTGAGACAATGTCAATCCATCGGTCTTCGAGACGAATCAGCTTTTTCATAGCGGTCGTGGCTCTTTCCCTCTTCGCTGCCGGGTGTGCCGACGGGTCCGACGCCGGCGCCGACGACAAACCGACCATTGTGGTGTCTACCACCATATGGGGCGATGTCGTGTCCAGTCTCGTCGGGGACGATGCCGACGTCGAGGTGTTGATGCCTGTCGGCGCCGATCCCCATGACTTCGAGTTGAGCTCCCGCCAGATCGCATCGCTCCAGTCCGCCGACCTCGTCGTCGTCAACGGTCTCGGGCTGGAAGAGGGCATCATCGATGCCGTCGAGGCAGCGGAGGAGGATGGGGCGAACGTGTTGGAGGTCGCAGCTGCGGTGGACCCGATTCCGTTCGGTGACGCCGACGCCATGGCGTGCGACCTTGATGCAGCGCACGAGCACGACCACGATCATGACGAAGCCGATCATGACGACGATCATGACGAAGCCGATCATGACGAAGCCGATCATGACGACGATCACGATGAGGCCGATCATGACGACGATCATGACGAGGCCGATCATGACGACGATCACGATGAGGCCGATCATGACGACGATCACGATGAGGCCGATCATGACGACGATCTGCCTGCTTGCGATCCGCACGTGTGGATGGACCCTCAGCGTGTCGCGATTGCCGTCGGACTGATCGTCGATGAGCTCGAAGCACTCGACAGCGGTGTTGATTGGCAGGCCGCTGAGACCGAGTACCTGAACGAGATCGACGAAACCGATGCCGAGGTCGACCAGGTGCTCAGCACGGTCGAATCCGAAGACCGCGAGTTGGTCACCAACCACGATGCGCTCGGCTATCTCGCCGCCCGCTATGACTTCGAGGTGGTCGCAACGGTGATTCCGGGTGGCACGACCCTTGGGTCGACGAGTTCCGCTGAACTCGCAGAGCTTGTGGAAGTCATGCAAGAGCACGACATCAACGCGATCTTCACCGACAACAGTGCGCCAGCGGACCTTGCGGAAGCGGTGGGTGCAGAGCTTGGTGGCGAAGTCGCCGTTGTTGAACTCTTCACAGGCTCCCTCGGTGGGCCGGACTCCGGTGCGGAAACCCTCATCGACCTGTGGCTGACCAACGCGAACAGGATCGCGAACGCGTTGGGCGGCTAACGTCGCAATGATGATTGATTGGTTGCTTGAACCGTTCGAGCTCGCGATACAACAACGCGCCTTGATCGGCGGATCGATTGCTGCCGTGGTGCTGGCACTGGTGGGAACATGGGTCGTCATCCGGGGTATGTCGTTCCTCGGCGACGCCCTTGTCCACGGCCTCGTGCCCGGCATAGCGCTAGCCGTTCTGTTCGACTTCAATCCGATGCTCGGTGCGTTTGTTGCCGCGGCCGTGATGTTGTTCGGGATCAATCTGGTGCACCGTCAGACCACCTTTTCTGAAGACACGAGTATCGGGCTGCTGTTCGTCGGGATGCTGAGTCTGGGTGTAATCCTCGTTTCGAGGACGACCTCGTTCGCCGGCAATCTCACGTCGATTCTGTTCGGCGACGCTCTCGGAGTCACCACGGGCGACCTGGTCATGCTCGCGGCACTGCTCGTCGTCGTGGCAGCAGCGTCCGTGGTTCTCTACCGACCGTTTCTCGTGCTCTCATTCAACGAGCAGAAGGCGCAGCTTCTCGGTCAGAGGCCGCGACTTGCGCACCTGGCGCTCCTCGTGCTCATCACGATCTCCATCATCGGGTCGTTCCAAACCGTCGGAACCCTGCTGGTGTTCGGCATGCTGGTTGGTCCGCCAGCGGCGGCATCGCTCATGGTCCGACGCGTCCCGTCGATCATCGCCGTCGCCGCGCTCGTCGGCGTGTTCTCGGTGTTCGTGGGGCTCATCGTGAGTTATCACGCCGACACCGCAGCATCGGCGACGATTGCGATCATGCCGATTCTGATCTTTTTCGCGGTTCTCGTCGTCAGAACGATTCGTCGGCGGACCGTGCTCGCGGCTCACGCGCCTGCCTGAGCTCGCAGATCCGACGTAGTCGCATCACCAGTGTCAGTAGTGTCAGTAGACTCTGACACATGAGCGAACAGACACCACAGTCGTTCCTGGAACGATTCGGACGATTCTGGGAGGCACAAGGTGGATCCAGGATTGCAGGGAAGATCGTCGGATGGATGATGGTGTGCAAACCCTCCCATCAATCGGTCGCCGACATCGTGGCGGTCCTCGGCGTCAGCCACGGTTCGGTGTCGACACAGACCCGACAGCTTGAGGCACTCGGGTATCTCGAACGAGCGACGTTTCCCGGTGACAGGACGTCGTACTTCGTGCTGAACCACGAAGGCTGGTCAGGGATCATGACCCAGTCGTGGATGGGCCCGGTGTCGGAACTCCACGCCCTCGCTGAGGAGGCGAAGATGATCTCCGGATCGTCGAGCCCCGATCGTGCGACCGACTTGGTTCTCATGACGGAGTTCCTGATCGAGGAGTGGCCGGATTTTGCGCAGAGGATGAAGAGCTACATAGCGGAGCAATCGTCCGCCGCGTCGGCGGAGAACGAGAAGCCCACAGGAGAAGCGGAATGACCGGGACACCAGCAATCAGAACCGTCGGCCTGACGAAGCACTACGGAGACGTGAAAGCCCTCGAGAACCTCGACCTGCAGGTCGAGGAAGGTGAGATCTTCGGATTCCTCGGACCCAACGGTGCAGGGAAGACGACAACCATCCGGAGCCTGCTCAACTACATCACCCCGACATCCGGGACAGCAGAGGTTCTCGGTTTGAATGCGCAAGAGCATTCAGTCGAGCTCAGGAAACAGATCTCCTATCAACCTGCCGAGTACACGATGTACGACAACCTCACCGGTGGGCAATACCTCCAATACTTCGCGAATCTCCGCGGTGGTGTGGACACGTCATATGTCCACGACCTCGCCGACCGTCTTGGCGCGGACTTGTCGAAGAAGATCTCGGACTACTCGA
>CAYTWC010000207.1:0-225 GCA_964441975.1 uncultured Acidimicrobiaceae bacterium
AAAACTCTCCGCCACTGGCGCGCGTGCCGGAGCGGTGGTGTCCGACACCCACCAAGCTGTGGGACTGCGAACCGACTCGCCGGATGCGAAGTATCTCGGGACGAGCGCGGGCGTCGGCATCGGCGCTGCCGCCGCACTTGGTGCAATCGTCGGAGCTGTTCGCCTCGGCGGCGCGCTGACGAAACACCTCGGAACGTCACGGGCGGCGCGGGTGGCCTTCTGAGT
>CAYTWC010000207.1:235-489 GCA_964441975.1 uncultured Acidimicrobiaceae bacterium
CTTGCCACGGCCGCCGCCATTGGCACAGGTGCCAAGATCGCGGGAACCAAGCTCATCGGAAAGATCGCTGCTGGGAACCGCGCAACCGAGATCGCGTATTCCAAGGCCCCGGACCAGCCCTTGGCCTCCGGTGGACCTGACTCCGTCGTGCCCTTTGCGACCCTGGGTCTGCAGGGCCGAAGGCTGGTTGCTTCGACGACAACGACAGAGACGATCGAGCGGGTCATGGGAGTGGAAGCCGTGGCACAACCGAT
>CAYTWC010000207.1:499-2624 GCA_964441975.1 uncultured Acidimicrobiaceae bacterium
TCCGCGTGTACGTCGGTGTGGAGTCGGCTGATACCGACGAGGAGCTCGTTGAACTCGCCATCAAGGAGCTTGAGCGGTGTGGGGCGTTCGACCGTCCCCGGATCATCGCCGCAAGCCCTGCGGGAACCGGATACGTCAACTACATCGCGACCGAGGCTGCCGAATACATGAGCCTGGGAAACTGCGCAACCGTCGCGATCCAGTACGGATCCCTACCGTCCATGCTGTCCCTCGGGAAGGTGGAGACGGCTGCACACATCTACGGGTTGTTGCTGCGCCGGATCCGCGAGGAGATCGATCAGCGAGGGGCTGCATGCGAACTGCTCGCCTACGGCGAGAGCCTGGGGGCAGCCGCAGGCCAAGCGGGCGTGCTCAAGGCGTCCGACAGCAACGATCTGATCATCGACCGGGCTCTGTGGGTGGGAACACCCGTCGGTTCAGAACTCTTCTACCGCCTCGTCGCACAGGGGTACCCGACGTTCGACTCCCCCGACGATCTCGATGCGTACCGCGAGACCGACGACCTCCCCGAGTACGTGCTCCTCAACCACCACAACGACCCGGTCACCAAGTTTGCGGTCAAGGACGCGTTCGAGATCCCCGAATGGCTGACACATCACGACCGAGGCCGGGGAACGAACCCGCACCAGCGATGGTTGCCGGGCATAGCGTTCTTCCAGGGTCTGATCGACACGAAGAACGCTGCGACCGTGGTGCCGGGACAGTTCAACTCATCGGGTCATGACTATCGAGCGGACCTCGCGTCGTTCATCCAAGGGGCGTACGGCTTCACTGACGTGACTGCCGAGCAACTCGCACGGATCGAAGGCGAGTTGCGGGCATCGGAGATCGCCAGGTCCGAAGCCATCGGACTCGGCAAGATTCACAGCGCCTGAGCGACCGCTTCGACCACTGCCGCACGGTGGGTCGCGATCTGTTCATAGAGCCCCGCACCCCGCCGTGACCTGAAAAGACCTTTGAAGCCGGCGGCGAGATAGCCGATCCGTTCGATGAACGCGATCACGGCAAAGAGATACACCGGCAGGAGCAGCGCCGTGGCGAACGCTGTTTCGACATCGCGCACCTGCCACGCGACGACAACCCAGATCGTCCACGTCAGGAAGAACACCGCCAGGGCACCGAGCGGCTTCACCGTCGCCATCATCGCATCTGACACTTTGAGTCGACCGATCAGCCATACGAGAGCCATCGGGATTGCGTTGACGACAAGACCGACGAGGGCGAACGGAACGAGCAGGAGCCCGACGATGAGCGTCCGTGCAATGTGCCACATGAACGACGCAGGGGTCCGAAGGCCCTCGACGAACATCGTGTCGCCGATGGCGACGGCGTTCAGATCCGTCCGGTACGTGTCCATGGCGTCGACGACGTTGCGGATCGATTCAGGATCGGCTTCATCGAGAAGCCTGGCAAGGCGCTCCCTGTCGCCATGGCCAACCGAAGCGTCGCCGTTCGCGGGATCACGCAGTGCCACCGCAGCGGCGTCAGAAAGGCTCCTCGCTGTCATCCAGTCCTCGAAGTCAGGTGCTGCGAGCCGGAGCCTCCGCTCCATGTCGTCGGTGAGCAGCCGCACAGCGTGCCGATTGGATGCGTCGGCATCCTCGCCCGGTGCTACGTAGTCGTCGATCGATGCGTCAAGGTCGATCTCCCAGCCAACATCGATGAATACGTCGGAGCGCAATGCTGCCTTGTTCTCGTAGTGGATCCCGGCGCTCACGATCCGGAGCCCTTCGACACCGTTCGCCCTCGCGCCGAGTGCTATTCGGGCCGAACCTGTTTTGATCTTCGCGATGGATGGGTCGTCGACGGTGATGCCCTCGGGGAAGATCGCCACCAGTTCGTCTTCGTGGAGCGCCTCGTAGGTCGATGCGAACATCTGGTCGTTCGATGACCGTCCCCCATCGTCGGGTTTGTGCACGGGGATGGCCCCGACCCAGTTGACGATCACCCGAGCGATCGGGTTCTTCCAGATCACGTCCCTCCCGATGAAACGAGGAACCCGGTCCATCGCGTAGATGAGCAGAAGAGGATCCGAGAAGCCACCGAAATGGCTCCCGTTCGCTATCTGCGGCCCATCAGCGGTCAGACCGGGTGCATGACGGAC
>CAYTWC010000207.1:2634-4156 GCA_964441975.1 uncultured Acidimicrobiaceae bacterium
CTCGACGCGGTGGTACAGCAGGGAGACGGCCCACGCCACGATCTTCTTGATGATGGTGTCCCTGCGACGCATTGCTCTCCCTCTGTGCACCGGGATGGGACACGCTACAACGCTGAGGTGTCCTGCGTCGTCTTCTAGGAGAACTGCGGCTGTGCCAGTGCGTGGACGAATTCGGCGAGATCGACGATGACCTGCCGATCGTCATCCCCGGTGAGCGCGGACGCCTCGAGCTTCGCTCCGAACCACCCGTCGGTGTGCCATGTGGCGCCATAGGGAAGTGGCTCGACAGCCCAGCGTTCGTCGAACGGCCACGGATTCACATAGAAGTAGGGATCACCCGCCGGGTAGAACCCGACAGCTACCTGACCGTTCGTACCGTCGTCGTCGACCACTTTGGAACCGAACCACTCGGTCGCGAGATCGAAGCCGTGCGGCCAGATGTGGGGTCCGCTGACCTCGCCTTCAAGACCTGCATTGAGCGTGTCGAATACCGAGGTCACCCACGCGGTGTTTGAGAACCAGGCAAGCGCGGCTTGTTCGTCGTACGGCTGGGTGTCGTCGTCGGCATACCGATCAGCGTCGACCTCGATCGTCGTGCCGTGTGCGCCAA
This sequence comes from uncultured Acidimicrobiaceae bacterium, assembly GCA_964441975.1. Classification (GTDB taxonomy): domain Bacteria; phylum Actinomycetota; class Acidimicrobiia; order Spongiisociales; family UBA5794; genus UBA5794. The sequence goes on from CAYTWC010000207.1 coordinate 3,245, forward strand.
CGAGTTGCTCGATGGTCGACCCGATGGAACGAGGGGACGGTCCGTCCGCAAGCGTGAATGTTCGCCGGTCCTCCCCCGCTACCACCACGATGACGCCAGCGAGGACGTCGAACGTCGAGATCAGCGTGTGGCCGTCTGCAAGCGGGACTGTGGCCGTCGAGAAGGCTTCAACACCCGCAGGAGTGCGTACGGGGTGGAGAGACACATGGGCCCACCGTGGGTCGGCCGGCGCACCGGCTCTCGGAGCCGCCGTTATCGCCTGTGCATACTTCTGGAGGGTGAGCCTGGTCGGTTCCCAATCGGTTGGTAGGGCTGGGAGGGGCATGTCGTCCTTTGCATCGCTTGTCACCGCACGTGACGAGACCGGTCAGTCGACACTACGAACCAGATCGGGTTCGATCAGATTCCCGATGACGAGCTTCCCGAGGACACAGATCCGCGAACTCAGATTCCCAACGAGGCGCCCGAAGACTGGTCCTCGCTGGTGCCATCGTCGCCACCGTCGATGTCGTCACGACGATACCCATCGCCCCCAGCCCCCATGACCCTCGAGACGTTGATCCCGATCCACAGCACGACGCCGACTGCCAGACCGAATCCGAATGTCGGTGCCGCGATGAGCTTGACGTCGTAGTCGCGTGGTTTGATGTCGAGCGTGATCGCACCGGATGGATGCAGCGAGCAGACGAAGAACCCGCCGTACGCCGGCTGGAGTTCGAACCGACGGATGGTGTCGGCCGGCACCGTCCAGGTCCCGAGGACATGCGTGACATCGTCCCGGTTGTCCAGCACAAGGGTGTCGTCGGCGAGGAAACTCCACGTCGAGTCAATCGCTAGGGGATTCTGCCCCTGGGCTATGAGGTCGTTCGCTCCTTCGGGGATCACGATCGTTCGTACGGTCGGCTGGCGTGA
>CAYTWC010000208.1:0-4113 GCA_964441975.1 uncultured Acidimicrobiaceae bacterium
TCAGGAACGTGCGGGGCGAAAACGTGTGGGACATTCTCCCATGCCCCCGGTCGAGCGAATTCGTGCCCGACCCTGCGACGGCGTGGGTCACGGAAGAACCGTCAGGGAAACGACCACAGCGTCGCCACCGTCGATGTGTTCCGCATCACGGACCGCCTTCTTGACCGGCAGGATGTAGGCCCCTCTCCCCTTGTCGGGGAACAGCGACGTGCTCCACGTCGTATCGCCGACGGTCACCTCGACTCTGACGGAGCCGAACCCGCGACGTGGCTGTTCGAGGGAGTCGAGCAGGTCGACGATCTCATCCGAGACGTCGTCGGGGACCGTGAGGAACACCCAGGAATGCTCTGCGAACCACAGCTCTGCGGTGAACGTGAACGACAGCATCCGTAAACCCTATCAATCGCTCGATCCCTCAAGGCACGCGCCGGCGCGGTCATCGATCCCGCATCCGATGTGGTGTGCGGTAGAGTGCCCGCCCAAGGAGGACACCCGTGAAACCCGAACATCCTCACGACGCCGGCATCCCCGAAGAACACGCGGATCGATCGCACATGGAAGGCGCCCGAATCCTCGCGGACCAAGCCAGATCAGAGCTGTCCGCTCTCGGTTTCACCGCACAAGAGATCGGGGAGTGGTCCGAGACCTATCTCGCAGAGGAAGGCTCCGGCGACGTGGATTCATTCCTCGCCTGGATCAAGCAACGCGAAGACGCTCAGCCGTCCTAGGACCGGTCGAGGTCGTCAGCCGATACCCACCGGAACCGCCGGGACACGGTGCGACCTGCATCATCGCGCAGCGGCCGGGCTTTCGGTGCGTTGGGGCCGTTCGACGACCCTGAACACGTCACTCGGGAGGATCGGTTTTGCGAGAAAGCCGTCCATTCCGGCTCCCTCAGCACTGTCGATGTTGTCTCCGTCGGAGAAGGCCGACATGCCGATGATTCGCGGCCTGCTGCCGGTGTCTGCGGCCATCTCGCGAATGCGGGCCGTCGCCTCGATGCCGTCCATTTCCGGCATCACAAGGTCCATGAGGACCACGTCGTACGACCCGGCACGGATCGCCGCGATGGCTTCCTTGCCGTCGCGCGCCTGAGACGTCGAATGACCCCGTTGCTCGAGCATCCTGGTCAGGAGGAAACGAGCCGTCGTGCTGTCATCGACGACCAGCACATGGAGGCTCACGCGACCCTCCCGAATCCAATGTCGGGTCACGAGTGTCGTGGTGTCGCCGGCGGCGAGGAGCTTCATCGTCCACTTGATGACGTCGCTCAGATCCCCGGGGTCGGTCGGCTTTGCGAGGTAGCCCCTGACCCCTCGCTCACGACACCGAACCGCATCTCCTCGTTTACCGTCGGCCGTGACGAGCACGATCGGAACGGATGGCGCGATCTCCTGGAACTCGTCGCACACCGCGAACGAGTTCACCGAGGAATCGATCACGACCAGGTCGGGGAACGCGCTGTCGTCCTCTACCGACATCGCTGCGGTCCACGCTTCAACACTACGGACCGCGAGGTAGGGGTATTCGGTATCCCCGATTGCCTCCACGATCGAGCGCCTCGCATCGATCTCGTCTGCGATCACGAGAATCGTCCGGTCGGACGCATCGCGCACCTCGACGTCGGAAGGCACCTGCGTGGCTTCTTCACGAATCGCAAGAAGGATCGTGAAGGCGATCCTCACAGCATCGTCGCTTTCACGAGCGAGTGTGACACTCCCACCCATCCGTGTCACCGTCTCGAGTGCGACCTTCGTTCCGATTTTGGAGCGGTCCAGCGCCAGTGCTCGCGTGAGGTCGTCCGCATGGGATTGTGTCGTCGTGGTGGCCTCGTCCCTGTGGATGTCGGCTCCCCTGACATCGAATCGGAGGCTGACGCCATCGTCGGTCCGACGCTCCACTTCGACCGTGACCGCGACGGTGTCGGCTGACCCGCTCAGCGCGACAGCCTCGACGAAACTCGCGATGAGCCGACGGACGCGACCCGGATCACCGGCGAGCGCGTCTGGCACGTCGCTTGCGACTTCGACGGTGGTATCGATCCGACGATCACCCGAAAGCAGCGGTCGCTGCGTCGCCGTCGAAACAAGGCTGCGGAGGCTGAACGCTGCGGTGTCGAACTCGAGATGTCCGGCGTCGAGCAGCGAAAGATCGTAGAGGTCGTTGGCGTGTTTCAACATGTTTTGCGCCCTCCGCTCGATCGAGCCGAACGACTCGAGCGCGGGACCAGGCAGCTCCGAGTGGAGAGAGCGCCGGACGGTTTCGGAAAGAGCCGTCGATGTCTCTCGCAATCGACCTGCAACGTCCACGAGCACCTGTGCCCCGGCGACAGAGTCGCTGTCGACATCGATGCCGGCCGAGCCAAGGCGTCGGAGCTCGACCGCCTGGCTCAGCGCGTGCGTGAGCGAGGCATCGAGGAACCCGGAATCGATGAACTCGTCGACGATGTAGCACGATGCACCGGATCTGACAGCTGACATGCCTGTTCTGTGATCGCCGGCTACGAAGACAATCGGGATTCGGAGGCGCTCGGCCTGAGCCCACGCCAGGAAGTCGAAACCGGATCCGGACCCGACGTGATGATCCACAACGTACACATCGTGCCCGTCCGCAACGGCATCGCGGATTCCGTCCTGGAACGTCGTGACCCGGTCCAGGACATACTTGCCCGATCGCGCTCCGGCAGAGAGTCGATCGAAGGTCTTGGATCCATCCGCGCCGGAATCGACGAGAAGCACCCGAGCCGATGGGGCTCCGCTCGGCTCGGACTGGTCTGGATGTGTCGGCACTGCCTCCCCTTTCTCGCGATCCCGGGTCGACGGGTATCGCGAGAGCTATCACTGATGATCAGACGTCGGTTGAATTCCATTGTCTATCGACGTCAATCAATGCGTCCTATACCGATTTACTGAAAGAACCGAGACGCGAGGTGCAACGCGGGAGCCTTCCCCACTGGAGGTCCGTCAGGAACGGACGGGGAGACAGATCGACATGCGGATTCGGCTCCGGGGGTGGGACTTGAACCCACGACAAACGGATTAACAGTCCGCTGCTCTGCCAACTGAGCTACCCCGGAATGATCATCGGTCGATGAACGGCGCTGAGGTTACCAGCGCACATTCTCAATCGGTATGGCACGATCGGCGGTCGTTCTCTCGCGGGCCATACGAGATTGCCATCGAGAAACTTGTCGGCAACGTCGGGGACTTGCCAGCGCGCTTTGACGGTTTGGGGAGTCGATATGGTACGGAATCCGAGATACGCGACCTGCCGCCACGCAGCGGCCCGGAGTGACTGAGTGGCAACCACCGAGGGTTCAACCTTCCAGCTCCGGTCGTTGAGCACGAGCGTCTTCATCCCTGGCTTGCTGTTTGCAATCGGTCAAGGCGCCATCGTGCCGATTACAGCGCTGCTCGCGCTCGAACTCGGCGCATCTGTCGCAGTCGCCGGAATCATCGTCGCGCTCCGCGGTTTCGGGACCATGCTGTTCGATCTTCCCGCAGGAGCGATCGTGTGGCGTTTCGGGGAAAAGCGATCGATGGTGTACTCAGGCATCGCTCTCGCTGTGATCTCGGTGGCCATCGCAACCACGCGGTCGCTGTGGCTCTATGCCGTTCTCACCGTCGCCATCGGCGGGACGTGGGCGGTGTGGACCGTCGCTCGAACCGCGTTCGCAACCGGGGCCGCACCAGCCCATTATCGAGGCCGCGTGATGTCCTCAATGGGTGGCATCAATCGTATCGGCCGTCTCGTCGGTCCACTCCTGGGAGCCCTGTTGATCAGCAGGAGCGGCTTCCAATCGTCGTTCCTCCTCATGGGGGTTCTGGCCGCCGCGGCGTCGGTGTCCATGGGCCTGGCGAGGGTGCGCATGCTGGCCGCCGAACCGAAACACGGTCCCAACGGCCGGGTCACAACGCTTGAAGTCGCCAAGGACGGTCGTCGAAACCTGCTGACAGCGGGCACGTTCGCCGTCACGGCCCAGGTAGTGCGGACCTCACGCGAGGCGTTGATCCCGCTCTGGGGCGTCCACATCGGCGTGGCATCAGAGGTCATTCCGCTGATCTTCGCCGCATCGTCGGCGGTCGACACCGCGATCTTCTACCCCATTGGTCT
>CAYTWC010000209.1:0-4112 GCA_964441975.1 uncultured Acidimicrobiaceae bacterium
CGCGCGTCACGACAAACTGACGACCGCAGGCGATGGGCGGCCGAAGTACTTGCGGGAGCCTGACGTCCATATAAATTGGTCATCCTTCCGCTCCGAAGGAGCGTGGCCGGATGCGTAGCGAGATTCGCCCGATGCAGCGGTCCGACATTCCTGATGTCGCGGCGATCGAACGACAGGTGTATGCCACGCCATGGTCGCCACGGGTGTTCTTCGACGAACTTGCAATGGACAATCGTCGCTATCTCGTCCTTGACAGCGATAAGGGCATCATCGGCTATGGGGGTCTGCTCCTGGTCGAACACGATGCCCACATCACGACCATCGCCGTTGCTCCGGAAGTGCGCGGCAGGCGCCTCGGGTTGCGCATGATGTTGGCACTCGTGGATGAGGCCGTCGGCAACGACGCCAGGCACCTCACGCTTGAGGTGCGCATGTCGAATACGTCAGCCCAGAGTTTGTATGAACGTTTCGGATTCGACCCCGTGGGGCGTCGCAAGAACTACTACGTCACCGAGGATGCCTTGGTGATGTGGGCCACCGACATCAACACCCCTGCGTACGAAGCACTCGTGAATTCGATCAGGGAAGAGATCCGCGAGGCCGACAGGGCCTCTGCCGCGACGCCTGACGAGGGGGAGCGTTCATGAGCGGCCCGATCGTGCTGGGAATCGAAACCAGTTGTGACGAAACGGGTGTTGCGGTCCTCGAAGGGATGAAGGTGCGCAGCTCCGTCCTGTCGAGCCAAGTCGAGGATCATGCGCGCTTCGGTGGCGTCGTACCCGAAGTCGCGGCGCGTGCCCACGTGGAGGCGATCAGGCCACTTGCGCACTCCGCGATCACAAAGGCCGGAATCCACCCGTCGCAGCTCGATGCGATCGCTGTCACAAGGGGACCAGGGCTCGTCGGTGCGTTGACCGTCGGGTATGCGTACGGCAAGTCGCTCGCCTACAGCTTGGGGAAGCCCCTCTACGGCATCGACCACATGGAGGGTCATCTCTTTGCCCCGCGGCTTGCGTTCGGTGGCTACGAGCCACCCGCAGTCGTGCTGCTCGCAAGTGGTGGCCACAGCCAGATCGTGCATGTCCGGGCGTGGGGGGAGTACGAGATCCTCGGCGGAACGATCGACGATGCGGCCGGCGAGGCCTTCGACAAGCTTGCACGCTACATGGGTCTCGGCTATCCGGGCGGACCCGCGATCGACAGGGACTCTGATGGTGGGGATCCTTCTGCCGTCGACTTCCCCCGGGCCCTCAAGGACAGGCCCTACGACTTCTCCTTTTCGGGTCTCAAGACATCGGTGATCACATATCTCGAGAAGGCGAAGGCTGCCGGCGAGCTGCCGGAACGCTCCGACGTGTCTGCATCGATCCAAGAGGCGATCGTTGACGCGCTCGTGACGAAGACGTTCAACGCCGTGGAGGCTACCGGGGCCGAGGTGGTCGGCGGCGGCGGGGGAGTACTCGCAAACCGTCGTCTCCGTGAAAAGCTCGCAGAGCGAGCCGATCGACAGGGCGTCGCCCTTTTCGTCCCGGAACCTGCGTTGTGCACCGATAATGGGGCCATGATCGCAAGTGTCGCCGTCGACCTCCTCGAGCAGGGAAAAGACCCCGATCCGCTGTCGCTCGATGTCGACCCGTCCATGCGCCTCGGCACATGAACGGCGGGATTCGCCTCGGTACCGTCCGCGGCGTCGAGGTGGTTGCGGACGCGTCGGCGGTCGTGCTCGCCCTGCTCTTCGGCACTGTCGTATTTGTCGATCTCCTGACGCGGGAGCTCGTTTCGTCGAACGAGCGAGGTCTCGTTCTTGCAACCATCGCCGGTGTCCTCATCGTGATATGCATCCTCGCCCATGAGGCCGCCCATGCCATCGTGGCGATCCGCAATGGCCAGCACGTGCTCGGCATCCGGATCTTCATGTTCGGTGGCTACTCCGTGATAGAGGGGAGACCCACGCCGATGCAGGAGTTCCGTATTGCGATAGCCGGTCCTGCAACGTCGATCCTGTTCGGGCTCGTCTTCTGGATGTTGACGCTCGTTCTCCCCGGCGATGATCTCATCGCCACGGCTCGTGCCCTGGCCCTTGCGAACATCGCCATCGGATTGTTCAACCTCTTCCCCGGTTTCCCGCTCGACGGTGGGCGGGTCCTGCGAGGACTCATCGCATCGCGCGGTGGGGATTGCATCGCAGCGACGAGGGCAGTCGCGTCGATCGGGCGATACACGGGATGGGCGGTCATGTTGGTCGGCGTTCTCCTTCTCGTCGCACAAGAAGGTGCTGGACTCTTCTGGCTCGTTGCCGGGTGGTTCCTCGCCGGTACCGCGGTCCAGACCGGCCGTAGGGAAGAATTGACGCAGTTGTTCGACGGCACGACAGCCGCCGATGTCATGCACACAACGGCGGATGCCGTCCCATCCGCGATGCATATCGAGCAGATGGTCGATCTGTACGGCATGGGACCCGAGATGAGGACGCAGAAGAACGGAAGGGTCGTCGGTGTCGTCGGTCAGACCGAAATCGATTCGCTGTCCCCGGCGAGGTGGATATCGACACCCGTCGAACGCGTCATGACCGAGATCGGCCCTGGCGACATCGTGGATGCAGACGAGCCGCTCGAAACCCTCATGCTCCGTCCTCCCGGCCCGAGTCGGCGTGCGGTGGTCGTTCGCAAGGGAACCGTTGTCGGGGTGATCGAATCAACCGACCTCGGCTACCACCTCGAGAGCACGTAGCCGAACAAGTCGCCGCAACATCCTCGTTTAGCACTCGATACACGAGAGTGCTACAATTGGCACTCGTAAGCACCGACTGCTAAGTCGAAGTGAAGGAGAGAGTCGGATGAATCTGACACCTTTGGGAGACCGCATCGTGGTCAAGCCCCAAGATGAGCAAGAGGTACGGACCTCGGGTGGGCTCGTCATTCCGGACACAGCGAAGGAAAAGCCCCAGCTGGGTGAAGTCCTCGCCGTCGGACCGGGTGAGTTCAAGGACGGGGAACGCGTTCCCGTCGACGTAAAAGTGGGTGACACCGTCTTCTACTCGAAGTACGGCGGAACCGAAGTCAAGCACGATGGGCAGGATCTCCTGATTCTCTCAAGCCGCGACGTGCTCGCAATCTTGGGCTAGGAGGTCACTATGGCTGCCAAGGAAATCCATTTTGATGATGAGGCCAGGAGAGGCCTCCAGGCAGGTGTCGACAAGCTCGCCGACACCGTCAAGGTGACGCTCGGCCCGAAGGGTCGCAACGTCGTACTTGAGAAGAAGTGGGGAGCCCCGACGATCACCAACGATGGTGTCACCATCGCCAAGGAGATCGAGCTCGAGGACCCCTACGAGAACATGGGCGCACAGCTCGCCAAGGAAGTCGCAAACAAGACCAACGACGTCGCCGGTGACGGAACCACGACGGCAACGGTCCTCGCACAGGCAATGGTTTCGGACGGTCTTCGTCTTGTCGCCGCCGGTGCGAACCCGATGGAGATGCGGCGCGGCATCGAGGAAGCCGTCAGCGAAGTCGTCAAGGCGATTGCCGACGCTTCCACGAAGGTCAGCTCGGACGACCGTGACGACATCGCTTATGTCGCGGCCAACTCTGCAGCGGACAAGAGCATCGGCGACAGCATCGCTGATGCCATGCGCAAGGTTGGAAACGAGGGTGTCATCACCGTCGAGGACAGCCAGACGTTCGGTGTCGATCTCGAGTTCACCGAGGGCATGCAGTTCGACAAGGGCTACATCTCCCCGTACTTCATCAGCGATGCAGACCGTCAGGAAGCCGTTCTTGAGGATCCCTACATCCTGATCGCCAACCAGAAGGTCGGCTCGGTACAGGATCTCGTTCCTGTGCTCGAGAAGGTCATGCAGACGGGCAAGCCGATTCTGATCATCGCTGAGGATGTCGAAGGTGAGGCTCTTGCGACGCTGGTCGTCAACAAGATCCGTGGCACGTTCAACTCGGTGGCTGTCAAGGCTCCCGGGTTCGGAGAACGCCGCAAGGCGCAGCTCCAGGACATCGCGATCCTCACCGGTGCGACTGTCATCTCGGAGGAAGTCGGGCTCAAGCTCGATGGAACGACGATCGACATGCTCGGTACGGCACGCAAGGTCGTCATCT
>CAYTWC010000210.1:0-4084 GCA_964441975.1 uncultured Acidimicrobiaceae bacterium
GAAGGCGGTCGTCGACGCATATGACGGGACCGTCGACTTCTATGTTCTCGACGTCAACGACCCGATCATCGAGACGAACATGAAGATCTTCCCGGATCTGTTCACGCCGATCAACGAGATCCCGCCCGATCTGGTCGACCACTTGCGGTACCCCGAGGACATGTTCCGGATCCAGACCGACGTGTACACGTTGTATCACATGACCGATCCGGTCGAGCTCTTCAAGGTTGAAGATCCCTGGCAGATCGCCCGCGACCCTTCGACCAGCCCGTATCCGGCGCTGCGGGCGAACTTCACGACCAAGCCGATGCTGCCGTACTACCTCCTCATGGAACTCCCAGGGGAAGAGGATCTGTCGTTCCTGATCATGCAGCCGTTCACGCCCGTCGACCGACCAAACATGTCAGCATTCATGGTGGCCAAGAGTGGACCGCTCGAGGAGTACGGCAAGATCATCGAATACACGATGCCTGCCGACCGGCAGATCGACGGACCCGGTCAGGTCGGCGACTTCATCGATCAGGACCCGATCGTCTCGGCCGAATTCACCCTGCTCGGCCAGATCGGCTCAGATGTGGTCAAGGGCAACCTGCTGGTGATCCCCATCGATGACTCGCTGCTGTATGTCCAGCCGATCTACCTCGCTGCCGACAACGTCGCTGGCGGCATCCCGCAGTTCAAACGTGTCGTCGCTTCATTCGAGTCACAGATCGAGATCGCTGAATCCCTCGATGATGTCCTCTTCAAACTCTTCGGTGAGGGTGACGGTCCCGAGCCCCCCGACGAAGGTGGCGGCGAGACGCCGGAGCCCGGTGGGACGATCGAGGAGCAGGTTGCACGGCTGATCGCCCAGTCCGAGATCGCGCTCAATCAAGCTGACATCGCACTGCGCGAGGCTGATCTTGCGCTGTACCAGGCCAAGGTCGACGAGGCTCGTGGCTACATCGAGCAGGCGAATGACCTCATTGCATCGGCTGCTGCCGATCTCGCCTCTGAGAGCGATGGGTCGGCAACGGGTTGACCGTTGCCGAAAGACGGAGGGAACCCACCCGTTCAGTCGAGGTCTTCGAGCCGCTCCTGTAGGAATCGGCGCTCCGTCTCGCTCTCAGTGAGTTCGATCGCTGCCGCGTACGCCACCCGTGCCTCCTCGTATCGACCCGCATCGGTCAGCAGGGACGCCTTCGCAGCGTGAAGGTACGGGTACTGGTCGAGTCCCTCGATTCGATCGATCATTCCCAATGCAGTATCTGGATAGCCGGCCATCGAGATGGCGACGGCATGGTTCAGCTCGACGACAGATGTCGGTACCCACCGTCGCAGTGATGCGTACAACTCTGCGATCTGTGGCCAATCGGTGTCATCAGCACTCGCCGCCTCAGCGTGCAGGGCGGCGATGGCTGCCTGGATCTGATATGGGCCCGGTCGCTCGAGTTTGACGGCGCGGTCGAGCATGGCGACCGCTTCTGTGATCCGTTCGCGGTCCCACTGCGTGCGGTCCTGGTCCGGGAGGAGGATGGGTGTGCCGTCGTCGTGGACCCGGGTCTCCGAGCGTGCGTCGTGAAGCTCCATGAGTGCACGGAGGCCGATGACTTCGGGTTCATGGGGCATCAACTCGTCGAGTATCTGCCCGAGACGAATCGCCTCCGCGGTGAGATCGGTACGCAGATGCTGACCGCCGCTCGAAGCCGCGTATCCCTCGTTGAAGATGAGGTAGATCACGGAGAGGACGCCGGGCAACCGGTCAGGGAGCTCGTCAGCATCGGGGACGCGATAGGGAATGGCGGCTTGTCGGATCTTTCCCTTCGCTCGGACGAGGCGTTGGGCCATGGTCGGTTCCGAAACGAGGAAGGCCCTGGCGATCTCCGGCGTCTTGAGACCACCAACCGTGCGTAGCGTCAGCGCAACTCGGGCCTCAGGGGCGACCGCAGGGTGGCAGCAGGTGAAGATCAGGCGCAGTCGTTCGTCCTCAACCGAATACATCTCTTCTGGCTCCGAATTCTCGTCGAGGTGGCCGAGCGCCTGATACTTCAGAGCGAGCGTCTTGGCCCTCCGAACACGGTCTATGGCCTTCCGTCGAGCAGCTGTCGTGAGCCATGCCGCAGGGTTGTTCGGTATGCCCTTCCGCCATGCGCCGAGCGCCGCCACGCAGGCATCCTGGAGTGCATCTTCGGCAAGCTGGATGTCCCCTGTGTACCGGATGAGGGATGCAAGGACGAGGCCATGTTCCTCGCGGAACACGGCCTCGATCGCTTGTCTGGGCTGGGTCACTACGCCCCCTGGCTGAAGTCCCACACCGGTCGGAGCTCGACGCTGCCGGATTCGGCTGCGGGGATGCGCGCCGCGATGCTGATGGCTTGATCAAGGTCGTCCGCTTCGATGAGGTAGAAGCCCCCGAGCTGCTCCTTGGTCTCGGCGAATGGCCCGTCCGTCACCTGCAGTTCGTCGTTGCGGATGCGAACCGTGGTTGCCGCGCTGACCGGATGGAGAGCCTCGCCGCCCTTGTTGACTCCTTCCGCGGTGATGTCCTGGGTGAAGCTCATGTACCGCTGGAAGATGTCGTCTGCCTCCGGCGTACCCGGCTGGGCAGCCTCCGCTTCGTTGTCGTAGATCAATAATGCGTACTGCATGTCGCTCCTTCTGGTCGGATCGGTGTGTCGGCTCTCCAATGTGTGCCGCTCGTGTCAACGACGAACGGCCCGGCGGGAAATCGACAGCCCGACCGAAGTATTGCAGGCGGGATCGTGGCACAGGCCCGAGATGACGCGGCTACCGTGTCCTTCCACGACACCAGCAACCGAAAGGCTCGAAGGGCATGGAATCTGTCATCGGCGGAGTTCTTCCCCTTGCGATCGCGGTCGCGATCAGCCCGGTTCCGATCATCGCGATCGTGCTCCTGCTCAGTTCCGAGAAGGGCAAGGGCAACGCTTTCGGATTTCTGGTCGGCTGGCTCGTCGGTCTCAGTGTGGCTGGCGCGGTCGTACTGCTCGTCGCCGACCCTGCCGGTGCGAGTACCGACGACGGACCTGCCGCGTGGGTCGGATGGTTGGTCCTCCTCCTGGGTGTGCTGCTCCTCGTGCTCGGCGTCAAACGATTCATCAACCGTCCACACGACGGGCAGGAGCCACCGATGCCGAAGTGGATGGCAGCAATCGACGAGTTCAGTTTCGGGAAATCCTTCGGCGTCGGGTTCGTCCTCTCGGCGGTGAATCCCAAGAATCTCACCCTCACGGTCGCGGCCGCGGCGACGATCGCCGCCGCAGGGCTGACCACGAGCGACTCGTTCGGCGCACTCGGCATCTTCGGCATCATCGGGACAATCGGTCTCGCCATCCCGATGGGGATCTACCTGTTGACCGGCGCACGGGCCGACGAGTTGTTGAGCCGGCTCAGGCACTCCCTGGCGATGCACAACGCCGTGATCATGGCGGTCCTCTTCGTGATCATCGGAGCGAAGCTCATCGGCGATGGTGTGGCGAACCTCTTCGGGTAACGATGAGCCGACCGCCGGCACGGATGATGTCAGTGCCGATTGATCTCCATTCGCCGAAGCGATCGCGGAACGGCACCCAGGGAACCTCGACTACGAAACGGCGTGACACGGTCGCACGGGGTAGGTCTGCTATTTTCGCGTCATGAGTGACACATCCCCCGCAGTGACCCCCCGCACGGTCGGTACGGCTCGATCGGCCGGCCTCACGATTCTCGTGACCATCGTCACGTTCGGCATCTGGACCCTGGTGTGGTCGTACAAGAACGGCGATGAGGTGCAGAAATACCGCGGGGATGGCATCGGTGGGGTGCTCTACCTGATCCTGACGCTGCTGTTCTACCCGATCACGATGTTCTTGCTCGGCGACGAAGTCGAGAAGATGTATCAGGCCGAAGGGGAGACGTCACCGATCAATGCCCTGTGGGGTCTGTGGTTCCTACTCCCGATCATCGGACTGTTCGTCTGGTACTTTCGGATGCAGTCCGCGCTCAACGAATTCTGGACGGCGAGAGGTGCTCCGCCAGCATCCGGCGTCTAGGGATCCTTCTCCACAGTACGCGTCGGTGATTCGTATACTCACGGCTTCCACAACGA
>CAYTWC010000211.1:0-4060 GCA_964441975.1 uncultured Acidimicrobiaceae bacterium
GACGGGCTGCCACCAGGCCATACGCTTCTTCTTCTCCGGCACGGCCGCAGCGGTTCCGATGTTGAGTTGCGCGGTCAGAGACTCGCGCAAGGTCGACCGTTCGGTGGCTGTCATCGCTGCTGCAGGTGACGCCCCGAGATGTCTCTTGAGCTCGAGCTGTCGTCGGTATTCGGCCCCGAGCTCCGGTTCTGCCGTGATGCGCGCGAGGGCGGCCTCGGCGTCTGCCTGGCTGAGCCGGTCTTCGACGAGGTCGATGATCAGGGCGATATCGCGGTCGGTCATGGTGCTCCGTTGTCCTCGTTTAGAGGTTGCGAACCCTCTTGAAGGTTCCCGAGATCTTCCGCAAGCTGTTTCCTGGCGCGGAAGAGACGGCTCTTGACCGTGCCTTGTGGAACTTCGAGAATATCGCTGGCCTGTTCAAGCGACAGACCCTGCAGGTCGACGAGGATGACGGTACTGCGGAATTCCTCGCTGAGATTCGAAAGGGCGTCCTCGATCGTCGGTCTGACGTCGACAGCGTCGAAAGGGTCCTCACTCGCGATATCGACCGGGTCGTGGCTTTCCGGCAGGCGGTCAGCCTGCTTTCGCTTGCTGCGTCGCATCTGGTCGTAGCAGGTGTTCACCGCGACGCGGTACAGCCAGGTCGAAAACGCTGCCTTCGCCTTGAACCGGTCTGCCTTCCGGAACACCGTGAGGAACGTCTCCTGTGTCGCATCGAGGGCGTTCTCGCGATCGCGCAGCATGCGCAGACAGATGGCGAACACGCGGTCCTCGTGCGCATCCATCAGTTCGTTGAAGGCCCCGACATCGCCAGCGAGGTAGCGGTCGATGAGAGCGATATCGATGTCGGCTCGGTCGGTCATGTCGTAGGCGAGAGTAGACGGGCGGTCGCCGTCAGACCGACCCGAGACCGCGATGTGGATCGCTCACGATCCGAAAGTGACCTCGTTGATCGATGCCTGGAACGACCCGTCCGCTCGTGCAGGGATGTCGATCAGCCAGAGCAACCACAGACCTCCACCGCGCAGCGGTAGCTGGATCCTGACCTCGGCGTTCAGCAAGGTGCCGCGTGCGATGTGTTCCCAGTTCAGAGGATCCTCGGGCAGCGTCTCGGACCATCCGATCAGGTAGGTTGTCCCCTCAGAGCCCCGGACCGTCATCGTGGTCGGCGTTCCCGCCACGTCGAAGACCAGCCCGACGCCATCCTTGAACTCGCGGATTGGCATGGAATATGCCTCGGTGCCCCACACCGTCGAGGCGTCACCGTCGACCACACGCTCGACTTCGTCGTCGCTCTCGGTTCCATCACCGAGCGGGTCGTACACCATCACGTCGGTTTGGAGGGACCCGGTGTCAGGAGGGTCATCGACCTCGATCGGTGTCGTCGGCGTCGGCGAGCCCGCTTCGCCGGTGACCGGATACAGGAATGGTGAGTCCGGATCGAAATCCGCAGCGAGACCGACGGCAGCGATCAGTGAGATGAGCACCGCGATGAAGCCGAACAGTGCCAACGTTCGCCACGGCTTCGTCGCGTCCTGTGCGACATCCTCGTCCATGTGGACCGCACCGAGCTGCGCTGCGAGGCTCGCTGCATCAAGATCGCCGTTCAGTGCCGATCTGAGCGCCGTGTCGACGGCCGGGTGAACACCGTCGAGGACCTGGGACGGCATGATCGATTGGTCGTACGTCCCGGTAAGCCCCGCCCGAATGACCTCCGCGAGGGCGATCGTGTCGCTCTGTGCGTCGGTCCACTCCGGGGTGCGACCGAACCCCCCGATCTTGGCCGGGTGCGCAGCCGAGAAGTGGATCGCCGACGTGTCGAGAGCACCGTGCACGGCACCCGACTCATGGAACCTGGCAAGGGCGACACACAGACCGGACGCGTTGGGAAGGAACTCGTTCACCGGGAGGCCTTCACCTGCCCGTATCCGATCGGCGATCGTCACGCCGCCGTCCCACTCGCTGACTGAGTACGCCGAAGCAGCGGTTTCGGCCGCTGCGAACACCTTCTGGAGGTGTAACTCGGACAGGGATGCCGCTGCCCGCACGCCAGCGAGGAACGATTGGTGTCGATCGTGGGAAGCTTCGGGGGCGAGGTACCGGATGAGGACGGGACGATCGAGCGATTCGTCCTGGGCGAGCCACTCCTCGATGTCGCCGTCGCTTCCGAGCCGGATGTTCAGGCGGTACCGCTCGGGAAGACGTGGGGGCATGACTCAGCTCGCTCGGAGGACTGCCAGCGACTCGGGGAGAAGGACATAGCCCTCTGAGGCGTAGAGGTTGATCGCGGGCTCGTTCTCGGATTGCGTGTTCAGTAGTAGCGCCTTCGACCCGGCACGCTTGGCGCTGCGTGCCACGGTGCGGATAAGGCTGCGTCCCATACCGTGACCCTGCCATTCGGGGTGCACAGCGACCCGTTGCAGATACGAAATGGCGTGACCGTATCCGACGATCGCGTATCCCGCCGCACCATCGGCTCCGTCATTGATCACGAACACGTCAGCCTTGGCGGTAGCCGTCGTTGCCTCCTCGAGGGCAGTGGAGTCGAACCGCCAGAAGCTCTGGAATGCCGCATTGTCGATCGCAAGCAGCATGTCGATTGGTGTGTCATCGACCTTGTGCACGAGGTGGCTCGGGGCAGGGATGTCCGTCTCGAGTGAAAGGCGCAACAGGGCGAGGTCGATGTCGGGTTCGAACCCGGCCGACTCCCAGGTGCTTCGAGCCGACGCCGACAATGGCGCCGAGAGAACGGACGGGGCGCCGAGATCGACAAGTCGTGCCACACAGTCGGAAAGGAATCCGGCACCCCCGCGCACCAATCGCAGGTGCGCTTCGAGGTGTTCGGCGTTCCATGGGCGCGCTTCTGCGCGGGCCCACGCTCGTCTGAGCGAAATGGAACCCGGCCATGTTCCTCGTTGGAACACACGTTGAGCTGTGTCTGTGAGCGCCATCCACCTTCTCCATAGGTCTCGGCTCGACGCACCTAGGCTACCCGCGGTTCGGCTGTCCTTGTCTCGTGGGAGAATCGTCCGATGCCGCTGCATCTCGTAACGCATGAACTCAGTCTGCGCCACACGGTGCCTTCCGGACATCCCGAACGACCCGATCGAGTGACCGCTGTTGCCGAGGCGCTGCGTCGTTCGGACATCGAGGTCGTCGAGGTCGAAGCCCCCGAGGTCGATCGCGATCTGCTCGAGTCCGTGCATGATCGCGACTACGTCGACCAGGTACACACGTTCTGTGTGTCCGGTGGCGGGGCGATCGACCAGGACACGTATGTCGTGCCGTCGTCATGGGATGCGGCGCTCCATGCGGCGGGGGCCGGTATCGCAGCGGTCGACACCCTTCGCAGCCGTGGAGGCGGGACGGCTTTCGTCGCCGTTCGCCCGCCGGGGCACCACGCCGAACGTGATCAGGCGATGGGATTCTGCCTCTTCAACAACATCGCGATCGCGGCGATGTATCTGCGTGAGGCGGGGGAACGTGTTGCCATCATCGACTGGGATGTCCACCACGGGAACGGGACGCAGAACACGTTCTCGGAGGATCCCGACGTCCTGTATCTGTCGATCCATGAGTTCCCGTTCTATCCGGGCACCGGATGGGTGACCGAAACCGGAACTGGGGCAGGTCGAGGGGCGACCGTCAACCTTGCACTGCCGTCGGGAACGGAGGCAGTCGACTATCTGGCTTCCGTTCGCCAGATCATCCTCCCCCCGCTCCGTCAGTTCGAGCCGACATGGATCCTCATCAGTAGCGGATACGACGCACACGTCGACGACCCTCTCGGTATGTTGCGTCTCGAGTCAGAGCACTACGGGTGGATGGCGTCCGAACTCGCCGGCGTCGTGCCTTCGGATCGGATCGTGTCGTTCCTCGAAGGCGGCTACGACCTGAACGCACTCGCAACGGGTGCGATCGCGACGGTCGAAGGCATCGAGGGGCGGTTCCGGAACGTCGTCTGGCCCTCGGAACCGACCGGCCCCGCAGCCCAGGTCACCGAGTTGGCGCGAGAGGCAGTCGGCAGGTACTGGGAACTCGGTTAAAGCACCACGCCGGG
>CAYTWC010000212.1:0-4016 GCA_964441975.1 uncultured Acidimicrobiaceae bacterium
ACGCCACCACGTACCGAGCATCGCAGTGTCGCAGGCCCGCACCCAAAGAACGAGCCGGGCCATCGTCCGTCGGGAGCACCAGCCCCAGATCCACCGTTGGCGAGGTTTGGAGTTTGACCTCCAACGCTTGGCTTACGATGTCGGGCCAGGCTCCGACATTTTCGTAGTACCCAATTCGGAGCTGCTCACTAACGATCGCTTGAAGTAGCTCCCCACGAACACGATCTTGACCTGGACCGGTTGCCGGGAGCACCTCCCCGACGAGGTTGAGGAGGAGGTCGTAGATCTCGCTTATCGGATAGATACTGCCCACTACTGGAACGGACCCAGAATGCGAACTCTCGACGAGTCCAGGTCTTGGGCTTTCCTGCCCAAAACGCTGGGCAAACACTGCCGTATCAGTCCGACTGACTAGTTTCGACCCCGAACGGTCGGCAATTCGCCTCGCCTGAAACTTTGAAGTCAGTGCTCCAGTATTGTCCCAATTCGCCAATTGTTGGCCACGAACAACCCGCACTCTCGTGACTACATCGTCAGCATCGGGCCGGATCAGAACATATCGACGGTCGGCAGAGATCTCTTCATTCCAAATCTGCAGATTGTCGGTCTGTTGGACGTAGACATCAAGGTCTTGACCGGGGAACCGCGGCTGCGTCTTCGCGAAGGAATCTGGAGGTCGGTAGCCGAGAGCTTGCGCCACGAACTGCTTAGCAAGTTTTGATCGCGTCCTAATCGGGCCCCCAAGCACCTTCCCACGAAGCGCCTGATCCAAATATGCCGAGTCCAAACAGCCTCAAGCTCATCGTCAGGGAAGAAACAGCTAGCAAGTTCATTCTGCAGCGGCGTGTAGATGTCGACCGCTGCTTCTCTGACGACTCGAATGCGGCCTAATGCACGCCGGATCGGCGGGTCTGCTGTTTCTCGAATATGTCTCACGCGGTCATGATCGGCCACAGACGTGAGATCTTAAACGGTAAGCGAAGAGACGTTCCAGCATGAACCGTCAACAGCAGGTATATATCGTTTCGATATAGACAAATGTATCGTTTCGATATACACTGCCCCGGACATGCTTGACTTCGCTCTCCTCGGACTGTTGCTCGAACGCCCACGTCACGGGTACGAGATCAAACGCGCGCTTGCGCAGCTTGGTTTCTGGACCGTGTCGTTCGGGTCGCTGTATCCCGCACTCCGCCGACTTGAGAAGCGGAACGCCATCGAGGCCACGGATGGAACCGGCCGGCGCAAGGCGTACGCGATCACCGACGAAGGGCGCGAGATCTTCGAGCAGCTCCTCACGGCCGACCCCGAGGCATCGGAGACCGATCGTGCGTTCCAGATCAGACTCGCATTCCTGAGTCGCCTGCCGAGCGACCACCGCGAACGCGTTCTCGAACAGCGACGTGCCGAGCTGTCGAGCCAACTCAAAGCAGCCAGAGAGATTTTCGTGGAAGCACGCACCGCAGAGAACCCGGACCGCTATCGCCTCGCTCTGATGGAGCATGCGATGCAGTCCATCGAAACCGATGTCGCCTGGCTTGATGGCCTCATCGCAACCGAGCGAAGGCTCGGTCTGTCCATCTAGCCCAAAAAACACAAGGAGGACGTCATGTCCAAAGTACGAGTAGCCATCGCAGGGCTCGGAAACTGCGCAAACAGCCTGATCCAGGGTGTCGAGTACTACAAGGATGCCGACGCGGACCTTGCGGTTCCCGGTCTCATGCACGTCCAACTCGGCGAATACCACGTCGGCGACGTCGAGTTCGTCGCAGCGTTCGATGTGGACGCATCGAAGGTGGGTCAGGACATCGCCAAGGCGATGTGGGGTGGTCAGAACAACACCATCCAGTTCGCAGAGGTGTCCGATCTCGGTGTCGAAGTGCTCCGCGGACCAACGCTTGACGGTCTCGGTCAGTACTACGTGGACCAGGTCGAGGAATCACCTGCACCTCCCGTCGACGTCGTCCAGGCGCTCAAGGATGCCGAAGCCGATGTGCTCGTTTCCTACCTGCCGGTCGGATCCGAGGATGCGACGAAGTTCTACGCCCAGTGCGCACTCGACGCAGGTGTCGCGTTCGTCAACGCCATCCCTGTGTTCATCGCCTCCGACCCGGAGTGGGCGCAGAAGTTCGTCGATGCAGGACTCCCGATCATCGGTGATGACATCAAGTCCCAGGTCGGCGCGACGATCACGCACCGACAGCTCGCACGTCTGTTCGAGGACCGTGGGGTCAAGATCGACAACACGTACCAGCTGAACTTCGGCGGCAACATGGACTTCATGAACATGCTCGAGCGCAACCGCCTCCAGTCGAAGAAGATCTCGAAGACGCAGTCCGTGACCTCCCAGATCGACCAGGGCATCAGCACGGATTCCGTTCACATCGGCCCGTCGGATCACGTTCCGTGGCTGACGGACCGCAAGTGGGCGTATATCCGGATGGAAGGCACATCATTCGGTGACGTTCCTCTGAACGTCGAGCTCAAGCTCGAGGTCTGGGACTCCCCGAACAGTGCAGGGGTCATCATCGATGCGGTTCGATGCGCAAAGATCGGCCTCGACCGTGGAATCGGTGGACCGCTCCTCGCACCGTCGTCGTACTTCATGAAGTCGCCCTCGGTCCAGTACCACGACAGCGTCGCCCACGACAACGTCGAACTGTTCATCGCAGACAACGACGTGGCTCAGGCGGACCTCCCCGGCTTCCTGAACGGCTAGCCACAGCAGGTTCGACCGCGTTTCGGGACTGTCGGTCGGCACTATGGTGCCGACCATGCAGTCACCCATCGCGCTCGAGTCACGGACAGCCGGTACCCACACGTCGCGAGCATCGACGTCGTACCACCACATGAGCTCGGTCAGCCTCGTCGACATGGAGTGGACCGTGTCGGCGATGGCCGAACCCGGAGGTGTGATGGATCTCGACGGGATGCAGTACACCCTCATCGACATCCACTCCCACGCACCGGCGGAACACACCATCGACGGCCATCGAGGCGATCTGGAGACCCATCTCGTCCACGAGTCGGCGGAGGGGGAACTCGCGGTCCTCGGTGTCGTGTCCGATGCCGGCGAAGGACGCTATCCGATCGACTCCTTCATCGGCGCACCGGGGAACCCACCGTCGATCGAGCGGCTCGATCGGATCGTCCCGTCGGGGTCGACCACGTTCCGATATCTCGGATCCCGTACCACGCCGCCATACAGTCCCGGGGTCCAATGGGTGGTGTTCTCGAAGCGCCTCACCGTCGGCAGACAAGCCCTAGCCGAGTTCGAGGAGAGGTACGGGGGGAACGTCCGGGAACTGCAGGACAGTTCATCGACCATGGTCACCCTCGGCTGATACTCACATCCGGGTCCGGCGGGCCCACCAAAACCCACCGAACCCGAGATGTGCGTCCCCACAGCGGTCAGTTGACTGCGTGCCTGCGTCGACGTGCGGTGATCATCAGCAGCATGAATCCGAAGAAGATGCTTGCGAGAGCTATGGCGGCGAAGTCCGCCGTATCGATACCCGTGACCGGAAGCGAATCGACGAGGATCGACGCGGCAACCGAGTTGTTGGTCGGATCCGATTCGTTGATCGAATCGGCAGAGACAACAGAAGCCTGGTTCTCGACTGATTCCCCGATCGCTGCGTCGACGGTCGTGGTGATCGCCACGGCCGACGACTCACCAGAAGCCAGGGTGCCGTCCAGCACGCAGGTCACGACTCCATGAGCATGGGTGCAAGTCCACCCGGTTCCTGAAGCGCCGACGAAGGTCAGATCATCGCTGAGAGTGTCGGTGACCGTTATCGGTCCAAAGGCTGCAGATGGCCCGTCGTTGGTGACCGTGATCGTCCACGTGGCATCGTCGCCCGGTGCAATCGAGGCAGACGTTGTCTTGGTGATCGTCAGGTCATAGGCGACATCGAGCTCAGCTGCAACATCGGCCACGGCCTCGGTCGGCTGACCGGCACCATCGGCGAGAACGGAAGCGTTGTTGACGTACGGTCCGGCGTTCGAGGTCGGCG
>CAYTWC010000213.1:0-4008 GCA_964441975.1 uncultured Acidimicrobiaceae bacterium
CACCAGAACCTGCTCCTCGACCGGGACCGGATCGTATTGGCCCTGCTTGAGGACCTCCACAACCCGACGACCTCGGTCGAGCTGTGCGAGCGACGCCGCATCGAGTTCGGAGCCGAACTCGGCAAAGGCCTCCAACTCGCGGAACTGGGCAAGGTTCAGACGAAGAGGTCCGGCAACGCTGCGCATCGCCTTGATCTGGGCGGACCCACCGACTCGGGACACCGAGATACCTGCGTTGATGGCGGGGCGGATACCCGAGAAGAAGAGATCTGTCTCGAGGAAGATCTGACCGTCGGTGATCGAGATCACGTTGGTCGGAATGTACGCCGAGATGTCGTTCGCCTTTGTCTCGACGATCGGGAATCCGGTGAGCGACCCCCCACCGAGCTCCTCGCTCAAACGGGCGCACCGCTCGAGGAGTCGACTGTGGAGATAGAACACATCACCGGGGTACGCCTCACGTCCGGGAGGACGACGCAGCAGGAGGGAGATCTCTCGGTAGGCGATGGCCTGTTTCGTGAGATCGTCAAAGATGATGAGCGCGTCGCCGCCCTCATACATCCAATGCTGACCGATGGCGGAACCGGCATAGGGTGCATACATCTGGAGCGCTGCCGAATCACCGGCTGATGCGTTGACGACGACGGTGTACTCCATCGCACCGGCCGCTTCGAGCGTGGACACCACGCCAGCGACGGTCGAGTTCTTCTGCCCGACGGCGACGTAGATGCACTTCACACCCTGGCCCTTCTGGGCGAGGATGGTGTCGACGCCGATGGCCGTCTTCCCTGTCTGACGGTCTCCGATGATGAGCTGGCGCTGTCCACGACCGATCGGGGTCATGGCGTCGATCGCCTTCAGACCTGTCTGGAGTGGAACGTTGACCGGCTGGCGTTCGACGACCGTCGGCGCCTGGGTCTCGAGGAATCGGCGCTTCGTCGTATTGAGCGGACCTTTGCCGTCGACGGGATTCCCGAGTGGGTCGACGACCCTCCCGAGCAGCTCGTCACCGACCGGGACGGAGAGGACTCGTCCCGTCGATCGGACTTCGTCGCCCTCTTCGATACCTGATGCGTCACCCATGATGACGGCACCGATCGAATCCTCGTCGAGGTTCAGAGCGACGCCGAGCAGTCCACCGGGGAACTCAAGGAGCTCCGAGGCCATCGCCGTCGGCAGCCCGACGACCCTGGCGACACCGTCACCGACGGAGTCGACATATCCCATTGTTTCTGATTCGAGCGTTGGCGTCCAACCCTCGAGATTTGACCGGAGGGCTGCAGTGATATCTCCGGTGTCGAACGTGAGTTCAGCCATCGTGCCTCAACCCCATTGCTCTCGAAGCTCGGTGAATCGGTGTTGGACCGATCCGTCGAGCACGGTGTCTCCGACCTTGGCGACAACGCCACCGATGACGGTGGGGTCGACAACGACCTTGACCTGAATTCGTTTCCCTGTGGTCGATGAAAGAGCAGCGGTGAGCCGTTCGATCTGACCTTCGTCGAGCGCATACGGCGCCCGAACCTCTGCGACCACTTCGCCTTCGGCGTCGGCTGCGAGCTCTGCGAGCCTCGCTGCGATCTCCCCGAGACGCTTGGCCTGCCCTGCGGCCACCACGAACGACATCGCGGCGACAGTCACACGCGATGCGCGACCGCCCAAGATGTCGTCGACGATGCCTTGCTTGCGCTCTCCCGGAATACGCGGGTCTCCGAGGACGTCAATCAACTCGTCGTTGGTGCTCAGCCCGGCGGCGGCCCGGTAGAGCTCATCGATCGCCGCAGCGGAATCTGCCTCCGCGTTGGCGATGTCGAGGAGCGCTGCGGCGTAACCGTCCACGTGGCTGCCCTGAGCAGTACCGGTTGTCATCGGACTACCGCACCCCTCCGAGCTCGTCGATATACCGATCGACAAGCTCACGCTGCTGGTTCTCATCAATGCTCGATGCCACGACGCGCTCGGCGACGTTGATCGAGAGGTCGGCGACCTGACGCTTCAGTTCGTCGGCGACGCGTGCACGCTCGGCGACGACCTCGTCATTCGCACGTGCCTTGATGGCCTCCGCTTCTGCTTCTGCTCGGCTGATGATGTCCGCCTTCACGGCTTCACCCGCCTCACGTGCGTCCGCAACGATCTTCGCGGCCTCTTCCTTGGCGCCGGCGATCTGGGAGCGGTAGTCCTCCAGAAGCGATGCCGCCTCCTCTTTGGACTGCTCAGCAGCACTCAGTTCGCCTTTGATGGCGTCCTGGCGTGCCTGGAGGGTCTCCTTGAATGTCGGAAGAGCGAACTTCCAGACCACGAAGAAGATGATCGCAAACGCGATGATCCCCGCAATGAGCTCCTCGGGCGCAGGCAGAAGCAGATCGATGCCACCGGATTCCTCGACCTCAGAGGTCGGAACGGCTTCCTCAGCGGCGAGGATCAGGTTCAGTGCCATATACATGCCCTACTCCTAAGCGATGAAGAAGAGAACGAAGCCGATAAGGGCAAGCGCCTCAGTGAATGCAATACCGAGGAACATCGTGGTTCGAGCGACACCGGCAGCTTCCGGCTGACGAGCCATTGCCTCGATTGCGCTACCTGCGACGATACCGATGCCGATGCCCGGCCCGATCGCTGCAAGACCGTACCCGATGAGTTTGAGCCCTCCCGCGAGTGCATCAAATTCCATAAGTGTGTCCTTCCTTACTTAGTGCTCTGGATAGAGAGATGACTGAACGTACACAGCTGACAAAAGCGTGAAGATGTATGCCTGAAGCATGATCACCACAATCTCGAACACGTAGATGCCGAGACCCATAATGAACCAAGCGAGACCGATACCGGCCCGTGGTCCGATGTCTCCGATGCTGGACAGGAACACCCAACCGGAGACAAGGAGCAATGTCAGCATCAAGTGACCGGCGACGAGGTTCGCAAAGAGTCGCACGGCAAGGGTGAGCGGACGAATGATGAGCGTCGAGAAGAACTCGATCAGCCCGACAAGGGGGCGAAGCGCAACCGGCACACTCTTCGGCCAGATGATGCCTGTGAAATACCCGATGCCTTGGCGTTTGATGCCGGCAATGAGGAACACCACCCAGGTGATTGCCGCCAGCATGGCGGGAATCGCCATCCGCGACGTAACGGGGAAGTTCACCGCGGGTGTCACCTCGTAGAGGTTCCCGACGAGGATGAAGAGGAATATCGAGAGGAGCCACGGAGTGTACTTGTAGCCCTCGGGCCCGATGATGTCGGTGGCGATCCCATCTTTCACGAACGAGATGACGCTCTCGGTCATGGCCTGGAACTTGGAAGGGATGACCGACTTCTTGCGCAGCCCGAAGTACAGGAAGGCACTCACGATGACAGCGATCGCAAGGACGAGGAAGACGGTCCTCGTGATCGGGAAGCCACCGATCGTCCAAATGGCTTCTCGGAACTCGAACAACTCATTGACGTTGCTCGGTGCGCAGATGATGTCGACTGACGGGTCGCACTCCGCGGTGGCGAGTATCAGCTCCACTCAAGGTCCTTTCTCTCTCCCCGGATCATCGCCAGTGACTCAAGCACCAGCAACGCCAGGAAGGCCGTAATCGCAGCCAAACCCATTGCTCGTCGGTCGACCTCGAATATCCACGCTACGGCGAACATGGATACGGCGATGAAGCCCATCCTGAGGAAGAACCCGAACAGGGCAGCGGCATGATATGTCTGCATGGAAACTGTCGCCGCTTTGGAGAGGATCCAACCGGCGAGGAGAAAGTTCACGAGGACGATCGCGACTCCGGCGGCCGCTGACGCTGCGGCGACAGGTCCGGATGCAACCCAAGCGATTGCGACGATGATCGGACCGATGATCGCACCACGCTTGATGAGGTTGCGGGCGACGGCCGACTCGATGTCCGACCGGACGGGAAACGGCTTCGTGTACGCGTCCGCGGCAGCGGCATCAAAGTCCATCGCGGATCCTTATCGCTTCGCTTGCCTGGGCGTCGATCACGTCTGCGGAATCGCCCTTGAGTTTGT
>CAYTWC010000214.1:0-3992 GCA_964441975.1 uncultured Acidimicrobiaceae bacterium
ACCGTCATGTGTCCCACCACCCACGACGACCACCTCCTCAACGACCACGACCCTTGGCACGACGTCGCCATCGACTGACGCCGGCGTGGGGGCCGTGACGTCGAACTCGTCGGCTGAGACCCTCCCGGTGACGGGTGCGAGTACGACGGTCGTCGGTGTAGTCGGATTTGTTCTGCTCCTGCTCGGGCTCGGACTCCTGCACGCAACCCGCGCGCACGCACCGCAGAACCCGACAGGCTGAGCCGCAGCGAGATCGGAGCCGTCCTGGCCGGGATCGGGTCTGACAGACTTGTGCCTACGCGACGAACGCGCGGAACCGGTGCGCTTCGTCGTTGGGCAACCTCACCGTCACGTCGGTACCCGAGTCGGTGTGGTCCTGTTTGACGACATCGCCCGCTGCGTGGATCTCCGCGAGAACGTCCCCGCGGGCATAGGGGACGACGAGCTGCATCTCGACTGTGAGGGCGTTGAGACCACCGGCGACGTCCTCGATGAGCAGGTCGATGCCCTCCCCCGTTGCGGCAGAGATGAATGCAGCATCGGGAGCGATCGCGCGGAGCCGACCGACGACGGTCGGGTCAGCGACATCGATCTTGTTGTAGACCACCAGTTCAGCGACCTCGTCCGCTCCGATCTCCGTGAGGACCGTTCGGACCGATCTGATCTGCTGCTCGGGATCTGCGTCGGAGGCGTCGACGAGGTGGACGAGTAGGTCTGCGTGGGCCACTTCTTCGAGGGTCGATGCGAACGCTTCGACCAGTTCGTGTGGCAGATCCCGCACGAAGCCGACGGTGTCCGAGACGAGTGCGGTATGGCCGTGTGGGAGTTCGAGCTTCCGAACCGTCGAATCGAGCGTGGCGAACAATCGATCCTCGACGAGCACACCGGCATCGGTGAGCCGATTGAACAGGGTCGACTTTCCTGCGTTGGTATAGCCGACGATCGCTACGACCGGGTCGCCCGTGCGCTTCCGTTGCTTGCTCCGGGTCGCCCGCGACCTCGATGCTTCTTTGAGCTCGCGCTCGATCTTGCGGACACGCTCGAGGATCTTGCGGCGGTCCGTCTCGAGCTTCGTCTCTCCCGGACCTCTGGCGTTGATCCCGGCTTTCAAACGACTGAGCGACGTCCCCTGCCCTTTGAGGCGCGGGAGCATGTACCGGTACTGCGCCAATTCGACCTGGAGCATGCCTTCCTTCGTGTGTGCATGTTGGGCGAAGATGTCGAGGATCAGGGCAACGCGATCGACGACATCGCACTGGAAAGCCTCGTGCAGGTTCCGCTGCTGAGCAGGTGTCAGATCGTTGTCGAAGACCACGACATCGATGTCTTCCGCCTTGGACAATGACACCAATTCCCGAAGTTTGCCCTTCCCGATGAACGTGGCGGCGTCCGGGCGTTCCCTACGGACCAAGATTGTTTCCACGGGGTCGGAACCGGCTGTGTCGGTGAGGAGGGCAAGCTCGTCGAGACCGGCCTGGCCGCGTGCCCGATCGTTGCTCGATCGCACCATGCCGACGAGCAACGCGCGCTGACGCTCGACGTCGAGGTCGGTGACCGAAGCCGTGAGACGTTGTCGCTGTCGCGCTACGTGGGAACCGGTGGGGTCTGCCATCGCTGGAAAGGTACTCGCTCGCGACATCCTTTCTCGCAAGTGTTGCCCACGCATACCAAAAATGCCTACTCTTTGCGTTGCGCCAGCGTTGCTGTGCGCCCGAAACCAACTTGGAGGCTTCAAGGTGAATGACAACCTCAAGAAGTGGCTTCCGTGGATTGCCGTCGCAGCTGTAGCTGTGATCGTCATCGTGATCATTGCCCTGTCGGGCGGCGGTGACGATGAGCCATCCGGGGACACCACGACAACCCTTGCCGGGGACACGACGACGTCGATGGCGGACACGACAACGACATCGTCAGCAGATACGACGACGACGGAGGCTCCGAACGCGTTCGCTCCCGTCCCGTTGAACCTGGGTGCGATGATGCCGCAGACTGGTCAGCTGTCGGCGATCGTCGAGGCTCTCGAGCAGCCGATCCGTATGGCTGAAGACGAGATCAACGCCGTCTCTGATGGCCTTGTGACGATCGAGTATGCGGACACCGGCACTGACCCAGCGATCGCATCGACGAACGTCGACCAGTTCCTCACGGGGAACTACCAAGCGATCATCGGGCCTGCAGCCACGGGTGTGACACTCGGCATCTTCGACAAGGTCAACGAGAGCCAGTTGCCGATGTGCTCGGGTTCGAACACGGGTGCGGCGCTCTCGGCGTCGACGTACGACCCGTATTACACACGGACGGCTCCGTCCGACAACATCCAGGCGCCTGCGCTCGGTGACTTGATCCTCGCGGACGGTCAGACGAACGTCGCTGTCGTGTGGCGTTCCGACGAGTACGGCCGTGGATTCGGCGAAGCGCTCGCCGCATACCTGACCGACAGTGGCGCCGCGGTGCCGCTCGCGGAGGGCTACGACCAGAACGCAGCGTCGTTCACGGATCTCGCCGCCGCGATCAAGGACTCGGGTGCAACCGCACTTGCGATGATCACGTTCGATGAAGGTGCCCAGATCCTCCAGGATCTCCAGGGTGCAGCCTTCGACGGGGCCATCTACGTTGCAGACGGGTTCAAGGACAACGTCACGGTCGAGTCCGTCGGCGGCAACGCTGCTCTGCTCGAAGGTCTGCGTGGAACGGCTCCTTCGTCGGCACCAGCCAACGGAGATCCGACGTTCCCTGCGCGCCTCGAGGCGTTCGCTCCGGGAACACCGACGATCTTCTCGGCACACTTCTATGACTGCACGGTCGTGACCGTTCTCGCAGCTCAGGAAGCCCAGTCGGCTGATCCGACCGTGTTCGTGAACAACATGATCTCCGTCACCCGTGACGGCGAGAAGTGCACGACGTTCGAACAGTGCTTCGCCCTCCTGTCCGAGGGTGTCGACATCGACTACGACGGTGCGTCAGGCCCGTTGGACTTCGGTCCGAACGGTGAGCCGACTATCGGTACGTACGACCTGTTCGAGTACGACGCCGAAGGTGCGCCAGTGACGTTCGATCAGATCGTCGGTTCGATCTGATCGCGTTCTGACGACACGAAGCATGATGGGCGGGGTCCGGGTCACCGGGCCCCGCTCTCGCGTCTTGGGTCCGTGCGGATTACGGCGGAGTGAGGTTCGCTACCCCGCAGACGGGTCGGAGGGGTCGTTCGATTCGTCGATGTCGAGACCGGCCCGGCCGAGCGTTCCGAGGTACAGGCCGATCACATTGGGGTCGTGGAGCAGCTCGCTGCCCGTGCCCGTGTAGGCATTGGCTCCCTGGTCGAGTACATAGCCGCGATCGGAGATCTCAAGGCATCGCCGTGCGTTCTGCTCGACCATGAGGATCGACACACCGGAGTCGGCGATCTCCCTGACACGGCTGAAGACGAGGTCCTGATTCGAAGGGGACAGCCCCGCCGAAGGCTCATCGAGCAGCAGGAGTGACGGAGCCGTCATGAGTGCACGCCCCATTGCGACCATCTGGCGCTCGCCACCCGAGAGGGATCCGGCCTTTTGGTCCGCCCGATCGGCGAGCAGGGGGAAGAGTCTGTGGACCGAGGGAATCCGCTCCTCCCATCGATGCGGATCCGTGAAGAGGCCCATCGCCAGGTTCTCACGAACCGTCAATGACGGGAAGACGTTCGCGCGCTGGGGAACATACCCGACACCGGCACGGACGAGTTCGTGTCCCGCTTTGCCTGTCATGTCCTGGTCGCGGAGCGTCACTGACCCGCTCCGCACATCCACGAGGCCGAAGATCGCCTTGATGAGCGTTGATTTGCCTGCACCGTTCGGTCCGATGATGCCGACGAGTTCTCCCTCGTCGACGTGGAGTTCCGCCCCGCGCACGACGTCGACGCCGGGGAGGTATCCGGCGTACAAGTCGCTCACGATGAGCAGTGGCTTCTCGCTCATGCGGGATCACCCCCATGATGTCCTCCGAGATACGCATCG
>CAYTWC010000215.1:0-3963 GCA_964441975.1 uncultured Acidimicrobiaceae bacterium
GAGGGGGAAGAAGTGGGCCCAGTTGTACAGGACGTCGACACCGATCTCTTCGGCCTCGGCCGCTGCGCGGCGGATATCGTCGTATTCGGCGTGTTGGGGATGAATCTGAACGGCGATGCGTACGGGTGGCATGTGCACGTCTCCTGGTCGGGTTCGGACGGCTTTGTCCCAACTTAGGCCCGATCGGGGTCGAAGATCGCGGCGACACCGAGAATCTGATTTTGTGAAATCAATCACAAGTGATACATTCCTCTCTCTTCCCCGGGCCAAGGCACCGACCCGCGGAGCTTGAACAGCTGTTGCACCGTCGTTGCCTCTGTTCCGGCCGGCAGCGAGGAGGTGCGTGTCCATGAAGCGGTATCCGCTCTATAACCCTTCACAGCACCACGACGCGTGCGGCGTCGGTTTCATTGCTGACCGAGGCGCGGTTGCTTCGCATCGGATCGTCAGACTCGGTGTGGACTGTCTCCACAACCTCGATCACCGCGGTGCCCGGTCGGCTGACGGAACGGGTGACGGCGCGGGCGTCATGACAAGGATCCCGTACCGGATGCTCCAGAGGGATCTCGCCTCCGCAGGCCATAGGGTCCCGGATCGTGATCGTCTCGGCGTGATGGTGGTGTTCCTTCCGCACGGAGCGAGTGATGCGGCACGGTCGATCGTGGAATCGTGTCTGTCAGATCATCGGATCGACGTGCTCATGTGGCGGGTTGTCCCCATCGATGCACACGTGCTGTCCCCGACGGCGGCACGGTCACTTCCGTTGATCGAGCAGGCCATCGTCACCGTTCCCGACTCGGTCGAGGATGTCGACGACTTCGAGCGTCGCCTCTTTCTCGCACGCAAGCAGATCGAGCGTTCGACCGCCGACCTCAAACTCGATGTCGTGTCGTCATCGGCACGCACCATCGTCTACAAGGGGCTGTTCACCGCTGACTCGATCGAGCGCTTTTATTGGGACCTGCGCGATCCGCTCTACGAATCCGATTTCGTGATCTTCCATCAGCGCTACTCGACCAACACGGATCCTGCTTGGGAACTCGCCCAGCCGTTCCGGATGGTCGCGCACAACGGGGAGATCAACACGGTCCAAGGCAACAGAGCGATGATGGCAGCGAGGTCGAACGACCTCGGCGGAGGGGTGTGGGGTGCAAGGACCCGGGACCTCGCCCCACTCGTGCGACCCGGGATCGGGAGCGACTCGGCGAGCCTCGACGAGGCAACCGAGGTGTTGGTCCGCTCCGGACGCGGCCTCGCCCATGTCAAGGAGATGCTCATTCCCGAAGCATGGGAGAACGTCGAGGTACTCGACCCGCAGCGTCGTGCGTTTCACGAATACCACGCGTTTCTGACCGAGCCATGGGATGGTCCGGCGGCCATTGCCGCATCCGACGGCGTGACCCTGATCGCCGGACTGGACCGGAACGGACTCCGACCGGCTCGCTGGGCGGTATCGGAGGACACGATCCTGATGGCATCCGAGGCTGGGATCGCGCCCGAGATCGAGGTCATGGCCATCGACACGGGTCAGCTGGGGCCCGGCGACGTGT
This sequence comes from uncultured Acidimicrobiaceae bacterium, assembly GCA_964441975.1. GTDB lineage: Bacteria > Actinomycetota > Acidimicrobiia > Spongiisociales > UBA5794 > UBA5794. The sequence continues at coordinate 1,551 of CAYTWC010000215.1, forward strand.
TCGAGGTGGATCTTGCAACCGGCACCCACCGGAAGTCCGATGAGGTCAAGGACGCCCTCGCGGCGCACGCCCCGTATGCCGATTGGATCACGACCCAGACGAACTATGTCAGCAACCCGTTTGACGATCTCAAGGACGTCCGGTTCGACCCAGAGGCGCTCGCACGGGTGTTCGGGTACACCGCTGAGGAGCGCCGGCTGCTGCTCCAGCAGATGACCGAAGGAGTCGAGCCGGTGCTGTCGATGGGCAATGACACCGGGCTTGCCGCTCTCTCGGACCTTCCCCAGCGTCTGACCCGATACTTCCATCAGTCCTTCGCCCAGGTCACGAATCCGCCCATGGACCCGATCCGCGAAATGTTGGTCATGTCCCTGCGGACCTACGTCGGATCGCACGGTTCGTTACTCGAGGAGACCGAGCAGCAGGCGCACATGATGGAGCTCCACTCGCCGGTGATATCCGACGCTGAGGTCGAGATGCTCCATCGATCCGACGACCCTGCGTTCCGGTCGATGTGGGTCGATGTCCTCTACGACCCCAGCGGGGGAGCATCGGCGCTGGTGGATGCGATCAAACAGATTCGTGAAACCGTTGCCGACGCCGTTGCCGACGGTGTCTCGATCGTGATGCTTTCCGATCGACGGACGAATGAGACGATGGCTCCCATCCCGATCGCGCTCGTCGTCGGAGCGGTCCACCACCATCTCATCAAGGCGGGCCTGCGGCTTCGGGCTTCGATCATCGCTGTTTCGGGAGAACCACGCGACGCACACGACCTCGCATGTCTGATCGGATTCGGTGCGGCCGCCGTGAACCCGTATCTGGCGATCGAACAGGTTCGAGCGATGGCCGAGGCCGGCGAGGTACCCCATGGCGTCGTCGAGGCGCAAGAGAACTACCGCAAGAGCCTCGAGAAAGGACTTCTCAAGATCATGTCCAAGATGGGCATTTGCACGGTGAAGTCCTATCGCAGCTCGGAACTCTTCGAAGCGATCGGTCTCGACGAGGACGTGTGCCGACTGTCGTTCAGGTTCGTGCAGCGGCGCATCGGGGGTGTCGGGTTCGAGACGATCGCGGCTCACGTCTCGGAACGCCACGCCCGCTACCTGACCGACGATGCCGAACTCGACGGCTACTACAAGCATCGTCGCGGCGGGGTTCCCCACACCGTTGCCCCACGCTCGGTGCTTGCGCTCCAGCGCGCAGTTCGGTCGGGTGAGACGAGCGATTACGACAAATACGTCGATGCTGTTCAGAACGACCGTCCCGTCATGGAATTGCGAGACCTGCTGACGATCACATCGATCGACGCACCGATCGGCGTCGATGAGGTCGAATCCGAGGAAGCGATCATGCAGCGGTTCGTCACAGCTGCGATGTCGCTCGGTGCCCTGTCCAAGGAGGTACATGAGACGCTCGCCGAGGCGATGAACCGTATCGGGGGCCTGTCGAATTCAGGTGAAGGTGGCGAGGACCCTGTTCGCTACGGAACCGACCTCAACTCGGGTATCAAGCAGATCGCAAGCGGCCGCTTCGGAGTCACCCCCGGCTACCTCGCCTCTGCAGACGAATTTCAGATCAAGATGGCCCAAGGATCGAAGCCGGGTGAGGGCGGCCAGTTGCCTGGTCACAAGGTCACCCCTGAGATTGCTCGACTCCGTCACACCACGACATCTACTCGATCGAGGACCTCGCACAGTTGATCTACGACCTGCGGACCTTCAAGCCGAAGGCCCGGGTCTCAGTGAAGCTTGTCTCGGGTCCCGGCGTCGGGACGATCGCGGTAGGTGTTGCGAAAGCTCACGCAGACGGCGTCACGATCTCGGGAAACGGTGGCGGAACGGGAGCTTCGCCGCTGGTGTCGATCAAGCACGCAGGATCCCCGTGGGAACTCGGTCTCGCCGAAGCGCACCAATCGCTCGTCGCGAACGGGCTTCGGAACGGTATCTCGGTCGAGACCGACGGCGGGCTCCGTACCGGGCGCGATGTCGTGATCGGCGCACTGCTCGGAGCCGACCGGTTCGGGTTCGGCACGCTTCCGCTGCTTGCGCTTGGTTGCAAGATGATCCGACAGTGCCACGAAAACACATGCCCGGTCGGCATCGCTACACAGCGCGAAGACCTCAGAGCCAAGTACACAGGGTCGGTCGATCAGGTGATCCAGCTGTTCAGGTTCGTCGCCCAGGACGTCCGCAGAATCCTCGCCTCGATGGGTGCTCGGTCCATGGACGAGATCATCGGTCGTGCCGACCTGCTCGCGACACCGGAATCCGGGCCCGCCGCAGACCTCGGGGAATTGCTCGTGCGCGCAGAGTTCGGCGAGGATCGCCCGTTCCGGCGACTCGAGCGTTCGCCGCTCGGTGATGTGCTCGCCGGCGTGGGCCGGTCCGTCGTTGCCGGGGAGGGCCCGGCG
>CAYTWC010000216.1:0-2380 GCA_964441975.1 uncultured Acidimicrobiaceae bacterium
TGGTCGCGATCTACGACGGATCGCTCGAAGAACTCAAGGAGGTGCTCTCCGACGATCTCGTCGATGAACTCGACTCGGTGTTCCTCCCGATCACCGAAACAGCGCCGTCCGAGGCTGAGCTTCGGATCGTGCAGGCGCAGCTCGTCGGCTGGCTCGAAGGCCTGTTCCACGGGATCCAGGCCTCGCTGATCAGCCAGCAGATGGCGGCGTCTGCCCAACTCGAGTCGATGCGAGAGCGCAAGGCACTCGCAAGTCAGTCCCAGTCCCCGGACGGGAGCGGCCTCTACCTCTAGGGTCAAACCATGTACACGTTGCATCTTCCGCCCGTCATGCAGGATCCGGTGCTGGTCATCGGACTGGCCGGCTGGGGTGATGCCGCTGCGGCGGCGAGCGACGCTGTCGACTGGTTGCTCGAGAACGGCGAACCGGTCGCATCGTTCGATCCGGACGCAATCTTCGACTATCGGTCCAACCGTCCGATTCTTCGTGCGTCCGCAGGAGAGGCCTTGTCGGTGACGTGGCCGCGGATGCAGCTGCTGCACTCGGTCGTGGGCGGCCGGCATGTGCTGGGGCTCGTGGGAAACGAGCCGGACTACGCGTGGCAGGCCATCTGTGATGTGCTCGTCGAACTGTCGGAGACCTTCGGTGTCCGACACGTCGTCGCCGTCGGGGCCGTCCCCGCCCCTGTTCGGCACGCCATTCCTACACCGTGTTTCGCAGCGGCTTCCGACTCTCGTTTGCTCCTGCCGGGAGACGAGATGATGATGGATTCGATCGTGGTTCCCTCGTCGGCGACGAGTGTGTTCCGCGCGGCACTCGAGGGGGCTGGCTATTCGTCGATCGGGTACTGGGCCCAGGTGCCCCAGTACGTCGGACGCCCGTACCAGCCGGCCATGCACGAGCTCCTGACGAAGATCACAGGTCAGCTCGAAGCGGATCTCGACCTGAACGAGGTCGAGGTCGAGGCTTATGAGCAGATCGACCGTCTGGACAAGATCTTGGCCAAACGTGCCGACGCACGCGATTTCGTCGAGGGTCTCGATGTCAGCGTGGGTACGACGTCCAGGATGCCGACCGATCTGCCGACGGCCGATGAGATAGCGGCCGAAGTCTCGCGATACCTCGAATCACCTGAAGAGGAAGACGAGACCTGAGCCCGGGGACCCGGACTCAGCTGCCGAGTATCCCAACGAACAGTGTCAGGACACACAGGGCTGCGGTGACGGCGATCATCGCCCACACGGACCACGTCAGCCCTTTGATGGCGGAGATCTGATCGCGGATTGCCGCTGTGAGTTCGGTTGGATCGGCCGGGGTCGCTGTTGTTCTCGGCGTGCGCGCCGGTCGCGCTTGGCGCTGTTGACGGGTTGGTGCTGCTGCTGCCGTTGCAGCTGTCGGCACGGCTGCTTCAGCAGGAGGGGTGTCCGGGAGTACGAAGGCGTCTATGTCGGCCTGGAGGCCGTTGTCGCTCGACTTGGAGATCTCTTGGAACTGGAGAACCTCACCTTCGGTCGGGTGCCCGAGAACCAGAGTCTTCGGTCCATCGATCGTCGTGACCTGGACACGTTCGCCGTTCTCGAATGTGCCGTTGCGGGACCCGGCGTCTTCGACCTTCCAGGTCGTACCGTCGTAGGCGACCGCTGCATGCTGACGGGAGATACCGGGTCGAGGAATCTGGATCGTCGAGCGATCACCAGACCCGATGAGCGCGGTCGATCCCTCCTCGACGATGAATTCCTTGCCCTGATAGTTGACCTGTAGTGACATTCTGATTGCCTCAAAGACGGCGTTGGCTCGGCTGTAGCGTAGCGACGAATCCGGTTTCAGCGGCGTTTCCGGCATCCGGTATCGCTTTCGTTCCGAATCTACTGCGAGTCGGAAGAAATCTTGAGAAAACTTGGAATTTCGGGATTATCCCTAGCGCCATGTGCGTTATGGGTATTCGCGGAGAGAGAGGCGGACCGATTGTTGACGTTGAACGACCTGACCTGGCAGGCCGATACGGGATGGCGCGAGTCGGCAGCCTGCAACGGTGTCGACAGCGATGTGTTCTTCCCCGCGTCAGACGACGAGGCTGCCTCTGCGCAGGCGAAAGAGATCTGTGAAACCTGTCCCGTCCGAGACGCGTGTTTGAGCTATGCGCTCACGACGAACCAAGCCGCAGGCGTGTGGGGTGGGCTGGACGCGAACGAACGGCGACGCATGCGCCGCCGGATCCGCGACCGCGAACGACGCAAAGCGTCATAAGGTCGCATCCCAGGTTCGGTTGTCACTTCTGACTTCTGACTTCTGACTTCCGACATCTGACTCCTGTCATCTGCCCGCGGCTACCTTTCATGCCGAAAGGCGGTAGGTGTTGATGCGAGGATGGCTCATCGGT
>CAYTWC010000216.1:2480-3955 GCA_964441975.1 uncultured Acidimicrobiaceae bacterium
GGCTACCTTTCATGCCGAAAGGCGGTAGGTGTTGATGCGAGGATGGCTCATCGGTGTCGTGGTGTTCGTTGCCTCGGCAGCGGTACTCGTCCTCGAGATAGTTGCCGGACGGATCCTCGCCCCGTATGTCGGCGTCAGTCTCCAAACCTTCACCGGCATCATCGGCACCGTCCTGGCTGCAATCGCCCTCGGCGCGTGGGCAGGCGGTCGGTACGCTGATCGAACCGTTCCTGAGCGACTCCTCGGACCGGTGTTGCTCGGCGGTGGTGTGCTTGCGATCGTTTCGCCCGCACTCGTGTATGTGATCGGGCCCTCCGTACGTGGCGAGGACCCGATCACGATCGTCCTGTTGGCCGCTGTCGGCTTCTTCCTCCCTGCAGCCGTTCTGTCAAGCGTCACACCGATCGCCGCCAAGATCTCCCTCTCGTCCGTCGAGTCGACGGGGTCCGTGGTCGGTCAGCTATCGGCGCTCGGAACCGCTGGTGCGCTGTTCGGCACGTTCATCACCGGCTTCGTCCTCGTCGCTGCGATCCCGAGCCAGCCGATCACGTGGGTGGTCGGAGCCGTGTTGATCGGTCTCGGTGTCGTCGTCGTGACCCCAATGAGTCGCACGATGGCTGTGGCCGGGTTGGCCGCCGGACTCGTGGGGGTTCTGGCGACGGCGGCAGTGGCTGCCCCGTGTGACCACGAGACCGCCTACTCGTGCGCAATCGTGTCGGGTCGACTCGACCACCCGACCGCCCAGGCGTTGATTCTCGACACGTTCGTGAATTCCGTCGTCGATCCGCAGGACCCGACCTATCTCGCCCTGCGCTATGCCAAGGTGACCGATGCGGTGGTGGAAGCGACGATTGATGGTGCTTTCGGGGCCGTCTACATCGGCGGCGGTGGGTACACCCTGCCGCGGTACTACCAGGCGACGCGTGGATCGAATGCTGTCGTTCTGGAGCTCGACGGGTCCCTACCCGACATTGCCGTCGACGAGCTCGGGCTGGAGCCGGGTCCGTGGTTGGAATCGGTGGTCGGTGATGCGAGGCTCGGGATTCGCGACCTTCCGTCGGGATCCTACGAGGTGGTGGTCGGTGACGCGTTCAGCGGCCGCTCCGTCCCATGGCACCTGACCACAGCGGAGTTCGTGGAGGACGTCGCAGATCGGATGACGACCGACGGCGTCTATGTGATCAACGTCATCGACCATCCGCCGAGCCGGTTCGTCACGTCGGAGCTCGTCACGATGGCCGAGGTGTTCGATCATGTCGCGGTCATCGCCCCGTCCGACTATCTCGCGTTCAGCCGCGGTGGCAACTACGTCCTCGTCGGATCCCACTCGCCGATAGATGCCGACGCGATTGCAGCGTTGGTGCCCACGGGGGAAGTCGTCCTCGTCGACGGTGATGCGATCGCCTGGGCGTCGGGCGGCATGATCCTCACCGACGAGTTCGCCCCCACGGATCAGCTCCTCAGCCGCCCGTAGG
>CAYTWC010000217.1:0-3946 GCA_964441975.1 uncultured Acidimicrobiaceae bacterium
TATTCCGCGGTGGCCTGACCGGATTCCGGTTCCATGATGATTCCTTTCGGTGAGGTTTCGCTCGGTCATAGCCCGAGCCGTGCGATGCCGCCGATGACCGCTGGGGCCACGGCGACGAGGAGGAAGCCGGGAAGAATGAGGAGGGCAAGCGGGAACAGCATCTTGACCGGGAGCCGGGCGAGCCGTTCACTACGCGCTGTCTCGTCTCGAGCCGATTCGGACTCGGCGAGCTCGGTCAGTTGAGCAGATACGGACGCTCCGGATGATTCAGCATCCGAAGCGATCCGAAGCATCTCCGCTGCCGGGGAGCCACCCGGTGCCGGGGGCTCGCCGTGCCGGAGAAGAAGAACTCCGTGACGAAGACGGTCCCCGACCGGAGGCCCGACCTGGTCGGCAGCTGCTTCGACTGCCTGATCGAAGGAGACGCCGGCGGATACGCCGGCGGCAACGAGTTCCACGGCCAGTATCTCGTCGACTCGTTCCGATCGCTCCGCAGAACGGAGCTTTCGGATCTCCCTCACGCGGCCGATCACCGACAGGCCGCCCGAGGCCGCCAATCCCAGGAACGGATGGGCCGCGAGTCCGATGGTGAACGCTACGACGCGCCGTCGGGTGCCGCCTTCAAACACCAGAAGGGCAGCGGCGGTCAAGACGGCCGACGTCGCGATCACGTCGCACGTCCCGACAAGATGAACACGGCGATGGTCCCCGCCACCTGCAGCACCACCCCTACGACCATGGGCACGACGATGATCGCGCCGCCCGGTTCGGGGATTCCCTTCGTCGCGACGACGAGTGCGGCCAGGATGAGCGGAACCACCCCGACGACCCACGCAGAGAATCGCACCTGAGCAACGGCGGATCGCTTCGTCTGTTGCGAGCGGATGAGACTGGTCGACCTGTCCGCAGCTTGGGAAAGCGCGCCTGCGAACGGAGCGCCTGTGAGCTCGGACATCGCACAGAGAGCCGCAACGCGGCGACCGTTGACCTTCAGTTCCGAACCAAGCGCATCGCCGACGTCGCCCATCGACGACCCAGCGGCACACAGGCGTCGAACGTGCGGCGTGACGATGGCGTCCGGCACACTCGAGATCGCTTGACGCAACGTCGTGCCAGCAGCAACCTTTGCCGCAAGGCCACGCAGCAGGCGGGTCTCGCGGTCGGGATCCCGATCCGAGCGACCTTTCACCCAACGAAGCGCAATTGCCGACGCCGCAAGCACGATGACACCGGGGATCGGAGCCGCGCCCACCACGATCACGGATCCAACGATGATCCAATGGGCACCGGTGAGAGCAGCAAGGCTTGCCGCGACCGCTGTAGCGATCAACACCCGTACATCTCCTCGAGCCCATCGTGGGTGACGGTGTGGATCGATCGGACGACACGAGTCCCATCCCTCCTCCCGACATGGACGACCATGCCAACCGCCGACAAGATCTGCTGGCGGACTGTTGTGCCTGAAACGGATCCGCCGAGTTGCACTGCGAGCACTTCGAGTCGGTCGAGTGCAGCGGCGGGACCGTTCGCATGAATCGTCGACATCGACCCCGCGTGACCGGTGTTGAGCGCCTGGATCATCTCCGCCGCCTCGCTCCCGCGCACCTCCCCGATGATGATCCGATCGGGGCGAAGGCGCAGAGCGTGTTTCAGGAGCGATCGGATCGTGATCTCCCCGGAGCCTTCCACGTTCGGCGGGTGTGCCTCAAGCCGGATGACGTGCCCGGGAACACTCAGCTCAGCAGCATCCTCAATGGTGACAATCCGGTCGCCGGAGGTGATCATCGATGCCAACACGTTGAGCAACGTGGTCTTGCCGGATCCGGTGCCGCCCGTGACGAGGATGTTCGTCCGTCGGTGCACCGCGTCGGTGAGTGCCGCGGCGCCCTCTCGCGTGATCGATCGTCGGTCGACGAGATCGTCGATGCCTACGACAGTCTGGAGGAACCGCCGAATCGCGACAATCGGGCCGTCAACGGCGGCTGGTGGAATGATCGCATGGAGTCTGGAGCCATCGGGCAACCGGGCGTCCACCGCAGGCACTGCCCGGTCGATCCTGAGCCCAAGCGGGGCGATCGAGCGACGAACCGCCGCGACAACAGCGTCGTCGCTCGCGAACTGGACGTCAGTCCGCGACAAGCATCCTTCACGCTCGATCCAGATGTCGTCCGGACCGTTGACGAGGACATCGGAAACGGACGGGTCACGAAGGAGCGGTTCGAGCGGTCCGAGACCTACGACCGCATCCACTGCGTCGTGTACAACCCGGTGCGGGGCGATCGGAGCTTCGACCTCCTTCGCCTCGAGGGCCGCCCGCGTCACGGAAGACCGATCCAATGCGGTGTTCGAACGCACGATTGAAGCGACGATGCGATCGACATCGAGCGCATCGGAGGTTCGGACAGTCCTGCGACGGCGTTGAGCGTCCCAGCGTCGGGACGCGGGAGGACAAGGGCTCCTGACGGTGGGCTGACGCGGAACCCGAGTCGCTGGTAGACAGTCCTGGTCGACATCGGTCGTACGAGAGGTTGAGGGAGAAGCGGGATGATCGCAATGGCGGTTTCGGGAGGTTCGATGTGCGGGTCACATCGAATGACGACGTTCGGCCATCGGTCCACGATCGCGCCGATCACTTCGGACGCCGACGCGACATCGACACCGCCGTTGGGGAGGAACGAGACGCCGCGACGCGACGGTTCCAACTGGGCCCTGGTCGGGCCGTCGGCTACGAGGTCGGCGAGGGTGTATCGAGCGTCGTAGCGAGGACCCATCGGGTCGAGATCGACGATCACCGATGGGCGCCGGTTGAGGGCCACCCCGATCGGGGCAAGCAGACTGAGTAGATGGTCAGATCGTGACCAGAGCGCAGCGACGGACAAGGAAGCCTCCTTCTGACAGGAGGGAAGTGGGAGCAACGTATCAGCCTGCCACGGCCGGTGGAAGAGGGTCGAACGTGGACGGTCCCCGACTTCGACGCCGGATCATGGATCATGGATCATGGAGCCAACATCCATGATCTGCCGATTCGGACCCCGGCTCGTTCACCGTCATTCGGCGTCGCTGATGCGCAGAATCGCTCACGGGCCAATCATTGAGTGCCGATACAATCCCCGACATGACCGAAGCAGCCTTCTTTGATCTCGACAAGACGATCATCGCCGGATCGTCGACGCTTGCGTTCGGGAAACCCCTGTACAAGGCAGGCTTCCTCCAGCGCAAGACGCTCGTGCGCCTCGGCATCGCCCAGATGTCCTACATGCTGTTCGGTGCGGACGAGGACGACCTCGAGCGCGCTCGCAACGAGATGCTCGACCTGGTCTCGGGATGGCACAAGGCCGAGATCGATGCCATCGTGGCGCAGACGCTCGACGATGTCATCGAACCTCTGGTGTTCGCCGAAGCACTGTTTCTCATCGACGAGCACCGCCGATCGGGCCGAGAGGTCTACGTCGTGTCGGCGAGCCCCGAGGAATTCGTGAACCCGATCGCCAGAATGGTCGGAATCGACAATGTGATCGCCACGAAGATCCGGACCGATGGCCTCGGCCGCTACGTACCGGAACTCGAAGAGTATGTGATGGGTCCCGGCAAGCCGCTTGCGATGAAGAAGGTCGCCGAACGGGACGGAATCGATCTGGATAAGTCCTTTGCCTATACGGACAGCTTCACCGACATGCCGATGCTTGAGATCGTCGGGAATCCGGTCGCCGTGAACCCTGAGAAGGAGCTTCGGGAGGCCGCGACGGAACGCGGCTGGAGCATCCTCGAGTTCCAGCGTCCGGTGAGTCTCGGACCGCGGGTACCAGCGCCCCCGAAGACGGCCTGGGTTGCTGCCGGCGCAGCCCTTGCGGCGGTCGGTGTCGCGGCGTTCTACGCCGCCACCCGCAAACGTACCTGAGAGACACCGAAGGGGTGGCCCGGGCATGAACCCGACCCACCCCTAAGG
>CAYTWC010000218.1:0-3932 GCA_964441975.1 uncultured Acidimicrobiaceae bacterium
GACGCGTCGTCCGGCTGAAGAGCGGAAACCCTTGCGACGTCTGCGTTGCGCAGTGTCCGCAAGGGTTTCTCTTCGTGGGCGATACTGGATTTGAACCAGTGACCCCTGCCGTGTCGAGGCAGTGCTCTGCCGCTGAGCTAATCGCCCTCAGTGGTCTGTGGAAGATAGCGACGGATGTCGGGATACCGCAACGTTCAGGCGGCAATGGCCTTCTTCGTCTGTTCCCGCCGCCACATGACGAAGGTGATGAGACCAATGAAGACCTGGGGGAAGTATGTCGCGGCACGCCACACGAGTGTTGCAGCGAGGGCGTCATTGTTGTTCATCCCGAACGTCGTCAGCATCCCGTTGATGATCGCGTCGGTGGTCCCGAGTCCACCGGGCGGAATCGGGATGAACGTCGTCAGCCGGCCGAGTGCGAACGCCGCGAGGCACTCGACAGGTGTGATCGGGCCGTCGACGCCTCCCTGGAGCGCAACCACCGCGAAGTAGAGAATCGCAAACTGGATCAGCTGCTGACCGACGTTTGCGATCGTTATCAGGATCCAGCGATCCCGCACGACGTCGATGATGCCTGCCCGGAACTCGACGATGGCATCGACTGCGTCGAAGGAGACATCCTTCTTGATCAGCCTCGCACCCCATTGGATGATGCCGTTGCCCCATCCGCCGATCCTCCGGGCGAACGACTCGTTCCGCAGGATCAGGGCGAACCCGCCGACCATCACAACGACGAGGAACGCAGCGAACAGGACGGCAGCCGTGTCCCCTGTGCTGTTCTGGCCCGTCAGAGCCAACAGGATGATCGCGACGAGCGGCAACGACAGCGTCACAAGGGTGTTCCAGACCCCGGTGATCCCGATGGTTGCCGTAGTCGGCGTGGCCCGATACCCGTAGCTCGATAGCATGGCGAACTGGACCGCAAGACCGAAAGCGCCACCCGCGGGGATCACGTTCGAAATCATGAACGACGTCTGCCGTGTCTTGAAACCGGGCGAATAGGCAAGATCGGGCATCGCCGCCGTGTACGGGAAGACATAGAAGAGGATCAGACCGACAGTGGACGCTGATATCCAGCCGATCTGGACAGCGGTCATGTTCTGAATCGCGTCCCACGCCGCGGAATAGTCACCGAACTGTGGAAGAACGATGGCGAAGACGAGGACGAGGACGATCAGAGTGATGATCGTGCCGATGATCTGCTGCTTGCCGAACGTCGCCTTGGGCGGCTGCGCTACTGCATCGGGTGATTCACCATCTGTTGTCACGTCGATGTCCTCGTCGTAGGGAGCTGGCGGTGACCGGCTCGCGCGTCCCAACGACTCTAGACCAAACCATTGCGGTCGGGTGACTACGAAGAATCGAGGCGACGGCGGGACTCGAACCCGCGTACAGGGTTTTGCAGACCCTTGCCTAGCCACTCGGCCACGTCGCCGAACAAGAAAGGCGGCCGCGAGACCGCCTTTCTCTTCCGAGCGGACGACCGGGTTCGAACCGGCGACCTCAACCTTGGCAAGGTTGCGCTCTACCAGCTGAGCTACGTCCGCGTCGGCGTGATGGTATCACGCGGCCGTTCTTTCTATGCCCCTGACACGCCGGTCGAGCCGAACCCACCCGCGCCTCTTTCGGTGTCATCGAGTGTCTCAACCTCGACATATTCGGGCTCTTCGACCCTCATGATCACGAGTTGAGCGATGCGGTCGCCGACTTCGACCGAGAATGGTTGATCGCTGTGGTTGGTCAACCCGACCCTGAGTTCCCCGCGATACCCCGAGTCGATGAGCCCGGGGGCATTGGACACCGTGACTCCTGACTTGATCGCCAAGCCGGATCGGGGCAGCACGAATCCGGCATAGCCCTCGGGGATCGCCATCGACAGACCGGTGCCGATAAGTGCACGTGAGCCGGGTTCGATCGTGACCTCCTCGTTGGAGGCGAGATCGGCACCCGCGTCACCGGCATGGGCGAAGGAGAGCATCGGAATCCGTGCGTGTGATCGAACGACAGGTATCTTCATGTGCGGATTCTCCCACGGAGCGCGATCACATGACGAAACAACCCGGTGGCGGACACGGCGACGGCTCGTGGTTCCTCGAGGCGGTCGGCGCCACGACCCCGGCACCCACCGCCGCCGAGGCGCTGTCGGAGCTCACGAAAGAGAACGAGCTGGTGCATCAGTCGGAATCCGCCGGAGATGACCCCGCACCCGTCGTCGAGGACGCGACCGACGCTGAAGTCGGACCTGACGAGGCGCCGGCTCGACCGACCGCGCCGGCCCCCGAGTCTCATGTCGATCGGTCCGCAGAAACCGCGCAAGTGACGAAGACGACGCAGATCACCATCTCGTCCTTCGACGGTGACCCGGGAACGGCAAATTCCACGTTCGCGACACCGCGTTCTACGCGAGGAGTCGACACCGCCCCACGGTCCGCTTCGACGCCACCCCCATCACAGGCTCCGACACCAGCGAAGGCCGCTGCGGCGACAGCGGTGATTCCGCCTGCCGAACCGCCGACGCCCAGGCAGAGCGCGCCTCCTCCCACGCCTCCACCATCCGATCAGGTGGATGCCGAACTCGCGCCGCAGGTGCGGTCGAGCCGGTCGTTCCGATGGCCCGTCGTGGCGCTGATCGGGCTTGTCGCCGTGGTCATCGGTATCGCTGCGTTCTGGCTCCCACGGGCGACCAAAGCCGAAGCCGTGGCCGTCCGACAGTCTTACTACGACGCCACCGTGGCGGTCCGCAATCAGCTGCCCGCCTCGCAGGCTGCACTCGACGTGATCACGAACCCGACATCCTCAAGTGACGACCTCAACGGGTCGATTCCAGCGATCGCCCAGCTGGACACACTCGCGTTCGACATGCAGGATGTCGCCGCCGAACCACTACCGACGGTGCTGCCGCTCGTGCCGAAAGGCCCGATCGACGAGCTCGAGCCGCTTCAGGAGACGACATCGATCCTCGGTCAGGAGGGAGATGAGATCGCCAAGCGACTCGGCAACGCCTACATCTACCGGATCTCGATCCCGGTTCTGCTGTCGCCCGGAAATCTCCCGATCTCTGCGGGCACCGAGACGATCAACACGATCAGCGTCACACTCGCTGCGTCACTGGCCGATGATGCCGGTGTGGTCGCCGAACTTCCCGACGACCCGACATTCGAAGAAGTCCACGCAGAGGCGCTCGCGACCCACGACCGGTACGCCGTCTGGCAGCAGGAATACCTTGCTGCGCTTACCGGTGAGGATCAGGACGAAGCCCAGGCGTTGATCAACGAGTTGGATGCGATGCGGAGCGACCTGAACGCTTCAAACGACGCCGCTCTCTCTGTGGCTCGTACCGAGATGGACGGACGGATCGTGTCGTACGCGGTCGAGCTCGAAACGCACATGACCGTGCTGACGGATACCTAGAAGCCCCTCAGGAGTCCGGAAGGTCACCTTCGAGTGACGCAGCCTCGCGTTCGAAGTCACTTGCGTCCTGGAACTCTTTGTACACGGATGCGAATCGCAAGTACCCGACCTCGTCGAGGTCACGCAGACCGTCCAACACGATCCGGCCGATGTCGTCTGCATGAATCGAGCCCTGTGAGGTGTAGGCCGCCCGCTCAACTGTAGCGATCAGATCGTCAACCGCATCCTGGGGTACCGGACGGTCAGCGAGCGTGATCTCCACCCCGATCTTCACCTTCGAGGCGTCAAAGGGCTGTCGCCGACCGTCGCGTTTGATCACGACGACCACAGAGGGTCGCTCGAACGTCGTGAACCGGTGGCCGCACCTCGGACACGCCCTGCGGCGACGAGTGACGCGGCCCTCTTCCGCCGGGCGGCTGTCGACGACCCTGGTGTCGTCCGTGGTGCAGAGCGGGCAGCGCATGGAGGAACCATAGGACGGATGGACTCCAGAAGTCAGGTCAGCGATGGTGTCCTTTGGG
>CAYTWC010000219.1:0-3915 GCA_964441975.1 uncultured Acidimicrobiaceae bacterium
GGCGGACTCACCCGGTTCATCTACGAGAACCATCCATTCGATGTCGTCGGATGGGACGGGTGCCTCTACCCCTACAAGTTCTCCGTCCATGACTTCGAACCGATCACGGGAAGGATTCATCAGCCACCGCCGGTCCACCAGATGTTCGAGGCTCCGAATCTGGTCGTCTGCGCCTTCGTACCCCGCCTGTTCGACTACCACCCCGACGGCATCCCTGCGCCGTACAACCACGCGAACGTCGACAGTGACGAGGTGCTGTTCTATGTGGACGGCGACTTCATGTCGCGCAAGGGTGCGGGCATCGAAAAAGGTTCGGTTTCCCTCCATCCTGCTGGTCACACGCATGGACCCCAACCGGGTTCGGTCGAGGCGAGCATCGGCAAGAGCGGGACCGAGGAACTGGCGATCATGATCGACACCTTCCGACCGCTCGACCTCGGTCCGGGTGCGACAGACTGCGAAGAGGACAGTTACGCATGGACGTGGCTTGAGGGTCGATGAGACTCGTCGTCGACGCACGCACCTCAGCCTTCGCGAGCCTCGTCGACTACGCAGGCGTGTTTCCGCCCGCATCCCTGACCGTCGCTGCGGCTGTCGAGGACTATCGCGCTGCCCGTGCCTCGGACGCCCACTGGATGCTCGGACGATTCCTCATCCGCGCCAGCCAACTCCACGAACTCGCCGCATCGGCCACATCGACCATGGCCCGTGGCGAATCTCCCTGGGAAGTCGGTGTCGTCTTCGACATGGCGCCGGCACAAGCAGCGTCCTCGGCATCCGAGTTCCATGCAGAGATGGATCCCGCAATGGTCGTGTCCGCTGGCGAGGCGAAGATCGACGACCACTCCCCATCCGGCATCGCGACCCTGTTCACGACCGTCGCTTCGGTCAATCCGGAGATCGTCCCTTTTCTTGAGGTCGATCGGGAAGCGGGCATCACCGACCAGGTGCGATCAATCGGCGAGGTCGTCGCCACAGCGAACAGGACCGGAGGCGCCAAGGTGCGATGTGGAGGCGTCACTGTCGACCAATTCCCCTCGCCCGAGGAACTCGGGGAGTTCATCGTCGCGGCGGTCCAGGCCAAGCTCCCGTTCAAGGCCACTGCCGGCCTCCATCAGCCAGTCCGTCACTTCGACTCGGAACTCGGCGTCCACCGTCACGGGTTTGTCAACATCCTGCTCGCAACGGCCGCAGCAACGGCCGGCGAGCCGCAAGGAACCGTCATCGACATCCTGACCGAATCCGATCCGTCGACCTTCAGGATGTCAACCGCGTTCGGTCGTTGGAAGGACCTCACGTTTCCCGGCTCGGCGCTGCGACGGGTGCGTCAGCAGCGGTTCATCGGGTACGGGTCGTGTGATTTCGACGAGCCGGTCGAGACCCTGACCGCTCTCGGCATGATCGGAGAGGGGTCGTGAGCGTGGCGCACCGCACGTCTTGGGTCGATGTCCCTGACGGCTCCGACTTTCCCATCCAGAACCTCCCCGTGGGCGTGTTCACCGACGGCAGAGGCACACGATGTGGCGCGGCGATCGGTGATTCCGTCTTCGATCTCGCCGTTGCAGAACGTGCCGGCCTGTTCACGGCTACGGATCTCGAGCCCGATACGTTCACCCGTGAATCCCTCAACGACTTTCTTGCTCAGGGCCGCGGCGTCTGGACCGCTGTGCGTGGAACCCTCATCGACTTCCTCGATGCAGCCAACACGGAGGCAGAAGCATTCGCTGACCGGCACGAGTTGGTCGTCGACAGCGAGGTCACCATGCAGCTCCCGATCGAGGTCGGCGACTATGTCGACTTCTACTCGTCCGAACAGCACGCGACGAACCTCGGCCGCATGTTCCGCCCCGATGCCGAACCGCTCCTCGAGAACTGGCGCCACCTGCCGGTCGGGTACCACGGCCGATCCGGCACCGTGGTCGTGTCGGGAACCGACATCAGCCGGCCTGAGGGTCAGCGACGAGGACCCGACGGCGCAGTGTTCGGACCCTCGACCCGGCTCGACATCGAACTCGAGGTCGGGTTCGTCACCGGCGCTGCGAACCGGCTCGGAACCGCTGTCGACGTGACATCCGCAGAAGAACACATATTCGGACTCTGCCTCGTGAACGACTGGTCGGCACGCGACATCCAGGCGTGGGAGTACGTTCCGCTCGGCCCTTTCCTCGGGAAGTCGTTCGCAACCACGATCTCGCCATGGATCGTCCCGCTCGACGCCCTCGCACCATTCCGTGTCGAGCTCCCACCACAAGATCCCGAGCCGCTGCCCTACCTCGACGACGCAAAACGTATGGGTATCGATATCAACCTGTCCGTCGACTACACGCCAGCAGGCTCCGCCGAACCGATGACCGTCACGAACACCTCCTTCCGCAACATGTACTGGTCGATGGCCCAGCAGCTCGCCCACGCAACTGTCAACGGCGCCACCGCGGCGGCAGGAGACCTCTTTGCTTCGGGTACCGTCTCAGGGTCTGACAGGTCCGAATGGGGGTCACTCATCGAAATCACATGGAACGGGACCAACCCGATCGAGTTCCCTGACGGTTCGACCCGAACGTTCCTCGAGAACGGGGACTCCATCGCCATCACGGGGCGGTGCGAGGCTCCCGGTGAAGTGTCGATCGGGTTCGGCGAGTGCCGAGGACGGATCAGCCAATGACACACCTGACGATCCGGGGCGCAGTCGATGCGGCGGGCGACCCCCGCGACATCGCCATCGCCGACGGGCTGATCGTCGATCGTGAGATCGAATCGCCGGTCATCGATGCAGAGGGGCTCACGGTTGTCCCTGGATTCATAGACATCCAGATCAACGGGGGTTGGGGCCACGATTTCACGGTCGACCCTGCGTCGATATGGGAAGTCGGCGCAATGCTGCCCAGCACAGGTGTCACCTCATTCTGTCCCACGATCATCACGTCCCCGCACGAGCGGATCGAAGCGGCCAAGGAAGCCATGGCCGCACGTCCTGACGGCTACGTCGGGGCCGAACCCGTCGGGCTCCACGTCGAGGGACCGCACCTGTCACCGGAGCGTCGGGGAACACACCCCGCCGAACTCCTCGTCGAGCCGGAGCAGAGCACGATCACTCAGGGGAACATCGCCATTGTCACGCTTGCTCCCGAGCTCGACGGTGCGCTCGACCTCGTCACGAAACTCGTGATGAGCGACATCGTCGTCTCGATAGGGCATTCGGCGGCGACGTCGGAGCAAACAGCGGCAGCAATCGATGCAGGGGCAACCCTCGGAACCCACCTGTTCAATGCGATGCCGCCGCTCGGCGGCCGAAACCCCGGAATCGCGGGCACACTCCTCACCGACGACCGCGTCCGCTTCGGTGTCATCGTCGACGGTGTCCACCTCGCCGACGAGACGATCAAACTCATCTGGAAGGCCGCCCCGGACCGGGTGATCCTCGTCACCGACGCCATCGCGGCGATGGGGATGCCCGAAGGCGATTTCGACATCGGAGGTATCCCGGTATCCGTCGTCGACGGTGCCGTTCGTAACGCCGAGGGGAATCTCGCCGGGTCGGTCCTCACAATGGACTCCGGTCTCGAGAACATCCTCGCGACGACGGGGGTCCCGCTCGACGTCGCGGTCAAGGCGCTGACGTCGACACCCGCCGCTGCCCTCAACCGACCGGACCTCGGGTCGCTCGAACCAGCGTGCCGAGGCGACGTGGTGCTCTTGGCCGACGGCGAGGTGGTGTGCACGATCGTCGCTGGCATCGTCACATTCGTACAAGGCGACGAACACTCGTAGGGTTCGGGCATGCTTCTCCACGACGAGATCCTCGAACAGCCAGCCGTGCTGCAGCACGGGTTGGACACCAACGCCGGTGTCGCCGCGGAAGCGAGAGCACTCCTCACCAGGAACGATGTTCATCACGTGGTGATCGCGGCGAGAGGC
>CAYTWC010000220.1:0-3899 GCA_964441975.1 uncultured Acidimicrobiaceae bacterium
CACCTGATTCTCAGACTTGGTATCGCCTCGTAGCGAACGTGCGTCCATACCCTTGCGGGACGATTCTGAAAGGTCATCAAACAATGAAACGCCTCATCCTCGTGGCTGCGACCCTTGCCCTCGTCGCGGCAGCGTGCTCAAGCTCGAACCCGACTCTCGCCACCGTCGGTGATACCGAGATCACGCGGGCAGACGTTGAAGGTCTCGTGCGTGATTCCGAAGACATCCTCGAGTCGGACTTCCTCACGTATCTCGGCGTGGCCATCCAGTGGGAAGCGGTGGAGCAGGCGGCGAATGCCGAATTCGCGATCGACCCGACCGACGAGGAGATCGACGCTCAGCTCGACGAGTTGGTCACCACGTCCGGAGCTCCCGACCTCGAGTCGTATCTCGAATCCGTGAACGCTTCCGAGGCAGGGATCCGACGGTACGCAACCCAACTGCTCATCCAGAACCAGATCGATGTCGAACTCGAAGACCAGTACGAGACCCCGACCGATGAAGACGTTCAGCAGGAGCTCGCCGACTTCCCGCTCGAGTGGACCGAGGTCTGCGCCGCACACATCCTCGTCGCGACCGCCGAGGAAGCCGCTGACGTCGAGGCCCGACTTGTGGCGGGCGAGGACTTCGCCGTGATCGCGACCGAGGTCTCGACGGATCCCGGTTCGGGTGCGAATGGTGGCGATCTCGGGTGCAGCTCGCCATCGGGATTCGTGACCGAGTTCGGTGAGGCGACCATGACAGCCGAGATCGGTGTGCCGACCGAACCCGTCGAGACGCAGTTCGGATTCCACATCATCCGCGTCGACTCGAGGACCACAGCCGAGGAGGACGTCGTTTTCGACTATCTGAATTCTCGTGCGAGGGCCGAAGTCGTCGATGCCTGGTTCCTGACCGTCATCGAGGAGGCCGACGTCACGGTCGACGAAGCGACCGGCACATGGGTGACCGATCCGGCGCCCGCAGTCCAACCACCGACGGCCTAGATGATCGCCTGCGAGCGTCTCGGCGCACGCGCTACCAACGGGGTCAGAACCCCGCTGCCGCGTTGTCCGGCGGTGGAGGATGTCGATGACGCCGAACACGAAGTCCTGATCGACGTTGGCGGTTCTGACGCACCCGTGGCTGGCGGGATATGCCGGAACGTACGGGTTCCCGTGGATTGCCCATCCACCGTCGAAGTACAGCGGCCGATAGAGCGTGCCGAGTGGGGCCTCACGGTTGCCGTCGATGCTCCGCTGGACAGTGAACTCTCCGATCGGGGTGTGAGCCACGACGATGCCCTTGCCTGCCTCTGCACTCTGGTACTGCTTGCCGGACCCCGTTGAGACGTTGATCGTCGCCACGTTGCCTGCGGCATCGATCACGAACATGATCTGACGGTCCAGGTCGACCTCGACCCGGGGTCCGGGGTCGGTGCTCTTCGGTCCGGCAGCCTGTGGGCTTGCGATGCGAGACCGGACTTCGTCGCCGACGATGGCGTCGCGTTCGAGACCTTCGGCCTTCTGGAACGCGAGAAGCGCAGATGCTGTCTCGGGTCCGAACGTGCCGTCAGTCGGACCCGGTCGATATCCCAGCGAGAGGAGGGTCCGCTGGATCTCGGCCACTTCATCACCTGCGTCGCCCTGCCTGAGATACGAACCCTCGTCGGTCATCGTCGTCGGTGCCGGAGGTGTGATGTCCTCGGCGCCGCCTATGCCCAATGATCGGGCGCTCTCGAGATGTCCCAGTCGTACCTCGACGTCGTATCTCGAAACCAGCGCCTCGTATGTGGCGTCCGTGAACTGACCGGTTGTCGGGATTCCGACGTCGGCCTGGAACGCAAGCAGTGCCTCCTCCGACTCGGGACCCCACTGCCCATCGATCTGGCCCGCGTAGAACCCGAGAGCAGCGAGCGCCGCCTGCACAGAGTCGACGACCAGGTGGTCGGTAGCGTCGGAGACTGCTTCGAGAGCGAAGATGGTCTCATGATCCATGGATCCCGTCGCATCCAACCCATTCGCTGATTGGAAGGCAGCAATTGCCTGTGTTGTCGACGGTCCGAGGAGCCCGTCGTGGGCGCCGGGGCTGTAGCCCGCGAGATCAAGGGCTTGCTGGAGATCGAGCACGGTTGGATCCGGGAACCCGGAATGCTCGACGGTCGTCGCCGTCGGGGTGGACGTGACAGTCGTGGAGGGTCCGTCCGACTCGCTCCCGCTGCTGCACCCCGCTCCTGCGAGGACGGCTGTTGCGGCCAGAACCAGGGTCAATCGTTTCGCCGTCATACCGCGAGCCCCCAATTCCTCAAGCCTGTATTGGGTGCAACCGACACCCTATGTATGTCCAATCGCAACGCCACCACGCGCGACCGGGTAACACAACGAGTTCTGATCTCCTTGGCTGCCTTGTGCGTCTTCACCGTGTCCATTGTCACATCACCGCCTGCAATCGCCCACGACCTCGGCGAGGACGTCTCGTACGACCTCGTCTTTCCTGTGGATGGTCCGCACCACTTCAACGACACATTCTGGGCCGGGAGATCGCACGGATTCCACATCGGCCAGGACATCATGGCAGACAAGATGACCCCGGTGGTGGCCGCGGCTGACGGCGTCGTGAGGTACGTCAATTGGACCGCACAGAGCCACATGAACCCGGATCGGTGCTGCTCGCTCGTGATCGCTCACGACGACGGGTGGGAGACCTGGTACATCCACCTCGACAACGACACCACCGGCACCGATGACGGGAAGGGCTGGGGCATCAAACGTGCGATCACCCCGGGTGTCCGTGTGACGGCCGGCCAACACATTGCATGGGTGGGCGACAGCGGCAACGCGGAGGGGACGGCTCCCCATCTCCACTTCGAACTCCGCGATCCTCAGGGCGTGGTGGTCAACCCCTATAGATCTCTGGTGGCTGCCGGTGGAAACGACGTCGGCACCGGCCCGCGCGATCCTCTCGTCGGGGGTGCTCGCGTGTTGACCGTAGGCGTCCATGGTGCCGATGTCCGTGTGCTCCAGAACGCACTGGCGGACCTCGGCTACTCCGTCGGCTCGGTCGATGCCCAGTTCGGTCCGAAGACGAAAGCCGCGGTTGAGCGTTTCCAGGCGTCGGTAGGTCTCACCGCTGACGGCATCGTCGGAAGACAGACGAAGACCGCGATCAGAGGTATCACCGTCGACAACGACAGTTCGACCGTGTTGTCGATCGGATCGAGGGGGGATGAGGTGAGGACACTTCAGTCACGGTTGAACGATGAAGGTTTCGACTCAGGGTCACCCGACGGCATCTTCGGTCCGATCACGCTCAGGGCAGTGCTGTCTTTCCAGAAGTATCACTCGCTGTGGGTCGACGGTCTCGTCGGTCCCAAGACCAAACGATCCCTCGGAATGCTCTAGGTGTGACAACCAGCGCCACGTCCCCGGTGTCACGTCATGAACAACCTATGGAGGGGATCGCCCATCGTCGGATGGGCTGACGGTGTACGTGCGGCCGAGGGGTGAGGTCCACTCGACGTCGCCGCTGGGGAGTGATTCGTAGGTCCATCCTGCTCGGTGCCGGGTCATGTGATCGGTCCTGCAAAGTGGTGTGAGGTTGTCAATCGCCGTGGGTCCACCCTCGCCGTACTCGATTCTGTGGTCCATGTCGCATTCGGTTGCTGGCATTCGACAGCCGGGGAATACGCAGGTCGGGTGCACGGATTCGAGGTACCGGCGCTGAACCATGGTCGGGCGTCGTCGCGTGGTGCCGGAGTCGATCACGTGTCCGGTCGACGGGTTGGTGACCGAGTACCGCCATTCGCCGCCGTTGTTGTTGGAAGCGACCTTTCTGGCGATGTCTGCGACGACCGGTCCGTAGCCGGCCAGGTCGCCAGGGCGTTGGTCGAGGTCCATGAGTGTCGTGAGATCAACACGGAT
>CAYTWC010000221.1:0-3887 GCA_964441975.1 uncultured Acidimicrobiaceae bacterium
ACGGCGCTCGTTGCATGCGACGACGGAAACAGTGTGTTGCTGAACAGCCTGCCGAGGGGGAACACAAGCCGTGAACAGCTTGTCACCGTCGGTATCGACCCGACGAAACAGCCGATCATCGTGGCAAAAGGAGTCCACTCCCCACGCGGTGCGTTCGAGCCGATCGCTGCTGAACTCGTTTGGCTGAGCACCGGTGGATGCACGACCGCCGACTTCCCGTCCCTCGAGTTCCACAACCGACGCACCCCCATGTTCCCGTTCGAACCAGACACGACGTACTGAGCCAGGAGAAACACCATGACTGAATTGACACGAGACCAGAAGTTCGACGCTCTGAACGCCGAACTCAGCTCCCCTCCCGGCGATGACGCAACTGTCCGTGCGGGTCGGATCAGCAACGGCCTGCTGATGCTGTCCGGGCAAGTCGCATTCGTCGGCAAGGAGTTGATGGCGGTCGGACGCCTCGGCGACGACATCGACGTCGCGACCGGTGAGGCGTGTGCCCGCCAGTGCGGCATCAACCTGCTCGGTAGGACCAAGGAACTTCTCGGATCGCTCGACCGCGTCGACCAAGTCGTGAAACTGACCGTCTTCGTCGGCAGCGCACCCGGCTTCCGCGAACAACACCTCGTCGCCAACGGCGCATCAGGCGTGTTCCGCGAGATCCTCGGTGACGCCGGTCGTCACGCCCGCTCAGCCATCGGCATGGCCGAGCTCCCGCTCGGAACCCCGGTGGAGGTAGAGGCGATCATCGCCGTCAAGGAGTAGCGGCGGCGCTCTCGTTCCTGACTAGTCGTCCACCGCGGCGATACAAACGACCAACTCGCCAGCGGTGACCGACGAGCGGGCCTTCATCGCCATGACGTGTCCGGCGCTCGCCGAACGAATGCGCTCAATCGTGCTTCCGTGCGAGTCGACGACGGCGCCGAGCAACTGGCCTTCGCTGACGAACTCCCCCGGTTCGACGTCGCGGATGAACAGCCCGGGCGTGGTGACGTTCGCCATGTCGCTGTCGAGGTTCCCTCCCCCGGTGACGCGGATAGGAACTCCATCGGAGGACTGAGGGGCATTGGCGATCATGCCCATCATCGCAAGCACCCGATGGACCCCTGCGGTGTAGTGGTCGACGAGATCCATGTCGGTTGCTCCCCCGCCGGGGCACTCCACATAGATCGCCTGGTCCACGACGCTGACAGTTCGACCCTCCGATCGACCCGGATGCCGCCAGATGAAGTCGCCACCGAACGCTTCCGCAGCCAGACGCGCCAGGGTCGGTTCAGCCCTCGTGCGCCCTCGATACCCGGCGAGCACAGGCATGTCATACGACCGTCCCGAAGTGTGCAGATCGACGAGGAGGTCGCAGCCTTCGAGCACCTCGGTGAACAGATGATGCGCGAGACGAGGCGTGTCGGTCCCCTTCGGATCCCCCGGGAAGACGCGAGCGAGATTGCCGCCGTCGACCGGGTTCGTCCGGCTGTCGACAGCGAAAGCCGCTTCGTGACAGATGGGAACAACCTCGAGCGTTCCCCGCTTGAGTTCCATCGGCTCGGAGGCGAGCCTCCCGGCTGCGACCACACCTTCTGACTCGTCGCCGTGTACGCCACCGAGAATCACGACACGAGGCGGGTCGTCCACGCTCCGAGTCCAGACGTCGAATCCGATTCCGCCCCCTACGTCAACGCGTCGCTGTGTCGTTTGCGTCACGTGTCGCCTTCAAGATGTTCGAGCAATGCGGGAACATCGCTTGCGTCGATCCGATGCGCCGGGTTGTCCTCCCCCCGGCGGGCCGCGGCGACAGGGTCCTTGTGGCCGGCACCCGACAGGATGACGACGACGTCGTCGTCATCCTGTATGGCTCCCGATGCCACGTCGGCGAGGAGCCCGGCCGCAGCGGTCGCACCCGCAGGTTCGACGTACAGACCCGAGCGACGGGCCAAGAGTCGCTGGGCATCCCACACGGCTTGATCGGAGACTTCTACAACGTGCCCGCCCGATTCGGTCACAGCCGAGGGGGCGTCGAAGTCGAACAAGACCGGGACCTGTAGACCGGACACCGTTGTGCTCACGGGCTCTGCGAGGGCAGCGAGATCGCCAGCGACCGCGCGTGAAAGCGTCGGACACCCTGCCGGTTGGACACCGACGATCCTCGGTGGCGTCAGCCCCATCCTCCGATACCCACGCCAGACCGAGGCCAGAAGCCCGCCTCCACCAACGGGAACGTATATGGCGGTGGCATGGGGCCGTTGGGACGCAAGTTCGAAGGCAATCGTTTCAGCTCCCCGCATCGCCTCGGGTGCGTATCGGGCACCGGTGAGGAATGCAAGCCAACCCTGATCCTTCGCCATCGCGGCGATGCTCGGGGCCACACCACCGCCGTCGCGTGCAGTCATCGACCCGAGCTGCGTGACGATGTTGGTCACCGTCCCGTGTGCAAGGATCTGCTGCAACTTGCCCTCGACGATGCCCGACACCGTGAAGAGGACAACCGGGAATCCGCCCCGGGCTCCGTACGCAGCGATCGCCGCTCCCCCGTTCCCCGACGACGTGCCCACTGCGCCGCGCAGACCGTCCCTGGCGATGATGGCGCCTGCCATCGCCGCGATGCGGTCTTTGAAGGAACCTGTGGGGTTCTGGTACTCGGCCTTGAAGGAGACTCTGAGCTCGTCCGACGAACCAGGGGCTGGAAGCACTGCTTCGATGAGCGGCGTGTCTCCCTCTCCGAGAGAACCTGCTGGAGGAGGCGAGATATCCAACAGGTCAGCGAATCGCCACATCGAGCGACAGCATAGCGCCGGCCGTCCCACGGAGATTCGCGCCCTGTCTCCGCGTGCAGCGGCAGCGGATCCGCTCAGAACGTCGTGGACACGACCTCGAGGACGTTGTAGTCATCGTCGACGACAGACATCGATCGCCATTTGTCGAATGTGAGACACGGGTGTGAGATCCCGAATCCGACGAGGTCTCCGACCGAGAGGTCCATCGACGGATCGACATCGACATACGCGTGTTGGTCGTTGAGGGCGGTCACCCGGATCGGGTCGATGTCGGTTGGCCCATTCGCGTCCCTGCGATTCACCTTCTTCGCAAGCGGGAGGATGCCGTCGCCGGTGACATCACGTTTGCCGATACCTACGATCACTCGGCCCGGTTCGGGACGAGAGAGAACGGGCCCCCACACCTCGATGGCGGGAAGGAACTGATCGCCTTCGATGCGCTGATTGGCACCGAGCGGAGACGAACGGTCGTAGCCGCCGTCGTCGTGCGTGATGTAGCAGCCACTGCGGATCACCACGCGCGTCGGTTCGGGAATGTCGACGAGCTTGAACCGATCGACGACATGGTCGAAGAAGGCGCTCCCACCTGCCGTGACGATGACCTCAGGGGTCGGTTCGAACCATCCGTTGGCCGAAACACCGTGTACGACCTCGACGATACGATCGAGGAACACATCGACGAGGTCTCCGGCAGACGCCGTCTCCGTCGACGTGATGATCCCTTCAAAGCCGGCAACCCCGGTCAGAGCAAGCCGGGGCGAACCAGCTGCTGCCTCGGCGACTGCGAGAGATGTCTCTGCCGTCATGAGGTCGACGCCGGCGACCGAGTCGACGTAGCAATACACCTCGAACCCGGAATCGACGGCGTCGGCCAACCAGGCGAGCTCACCGTGGGTCACCACCTGATTGGCGATGAGGACGCGATCGACTCCGGATTCGCGCATCTTCATTGCTTGCCACACGCTCGCCGCTGTGATCGCCCACGATCCGTCCTCGATCTGACGTTTGAAGATGTGCGGGGTCATGGTCGTCTTGCCATGCGGGGCGATCGACACGCCGGCGTCTGCGCAGAAGCGGGCCATCACCCTTCCGTTGTGAGTGAATGCCGAGTCG
>CAYTWC010000222.1:0-3879 GCA_964441975.1 uncultured Acidimicrobiaceae bacterium
CCGCGCGGCGATGCGTGCGAACTCCGCATACCACTTGCCGGTCTCGCCGACTCTTCCCGAGATGATGAGCGGTGTCCTGGCCTCGTCGACGAGGATGGAGTCGACCTCATCGACGATGGCGAACGCGTGTCCGCGCTGCACCATGTGTTCCGGGTTCATCGTCATGTTGTCGCGGAGGTAGTCGAACCCGAACTCATTGTTGGTTCCGTGGGTGATGTCGGCGGCGTACTGAGGACGACGTTCTTCCGGAGTCATCCACGCCTGGATGATCCCCACCTCGAGCCCGAGGAACCGATGGATGCCCCCCATCCATTCGGCGTCACGACTGGCGAGGTAATCGTTGACCGTCACGACATGCACGCCACCGCCTCCGAGCGCGTTCAGGTAGGCGGGCATCGTCTGGACGAGGGTCTTACCTTCACCGGTCTTCATCTCGGCGATCATGCCGCGATGCATGGCGCCGGCGCCGATGATCTGAACGTCGTAGTGACGCTGACCGAGGACCCGCTTTGCGGCCTCTCGCACGGTTGCATACGCATCCGCTTCGATGTCGTCGAGCGTCTCACCGGCGGCGACGCGTTCCTTGAGCCATCGGGTTCGATCCCTCAGCTCCGCGTCGGTCAGTTTCTCGACGTCCGGTTCGAGGGAGTTGACGGTTTCGACAAGCTGCTCGAGCTCGCGCATCCGCTTGCCCTCACCCATCCGGAGGGCCTTGGTGAATATCGACATGGTGCTCCAATACTACGGGGAGCACGCAGTTGGTTGAACACCTTTGGGGAACGAGGCAAGAGGCAAGAGGCAAGAAGCAAGAAGCAAGAAGCAAGAAGCTTGGATCGTGGATCTTGGATCGTGAGGTCACCGATGTGTCAAGAAAACTCAACACCGTGTATAGTTTTCTTGACATTGCCACACGGTATCAGGAGGACAACATGACGTTTCAGGAGAAGATGACGTGGGGATCGCTCGCGATCACGGCTCTCGTCTACGGGATCTATTTCACCGTGGTGCTCTCGGCGGCCCGCGACACACCACTCGATGACATCAACTATCAGGGGTTCCTCGTCGGTGTCATCGTCGTGTGGGTAGTGCTGTTCATCGTCCAGACCGCCATCGTGGCCGCCAGCAATCCCAAGGAAGCCGACATGACCGACGAACGGGACAGAGCGGTGAAACGCCGGGCGCGTTCGTTGGCCTTCACGCTGCTTGGGTCGCTCGCGTTGGTTCCCCTCGCGTTGGCCATGATCGGGGCCGAACAGTTCTGGATTGCCCAGACGTTGCTCGGAGCGCTCGTGATCGCGCAGCTCTTTGAAGCGGCCGCACAAATCTCCTTCTACCGCCGAGCGGTCTGACGATGGCACGGGAGTCGAAAACCAAGGTGACGAACTCGATCAGGGCTCTGCGCTTCTCGAACGGCGAAATGACCCAAGCCGAGCTCGCAGACCATCTCGGCGTGACGCGCCAGACCATCATCGCCATCGAACAGGGACGCTATTCCCCGACGCTCGAGATGGCGTTCCAGATGGCGCATGTCTTCGGAGTGCCGCTCGACGAGGTGTTCGCGTACCCGGCGGACTAGCCCTGGGTCCAGCGGACCTTCAGAGCTGGATGAGGTTCTCCCGGATTGCGTAGAGAACTGCCTCGTTGCGGGAATGGAGACCGAGCTTGTCAAGAATGTTGCGGATGTGGTTCTTGACGGTGTTCTCGCTGATGAACAAGAGGTCACCGATCTCACGGCTGGTCTTGCCGTCCGCGACCATCTCGAGTACCTCGATCTCCCTCGCAGTGAGAGAAGGCTTGCGCACGCCGACGAGGTCCTGGTGGAGGACCAGTTGGCGGGTCACGTCGAAGAGTTTGCCTGCCATGACCGGGGAGATGGCGGCACCACCGGCTGCAACGTTGTCGATCGACATCACGAGGTGATCGAACGGCATGTCCTTGACGATGTAGCCGCGTGCGCCGAGTTTGATGGCGGACACCAGGTCTTCTTCTGATTCGGACCCGGTGAGAAGCACGATCGCCGAGTTCGGCGAAACGGCCAGGATCTTCTGCATTGCATCGATCCCCGATTCGCCCGGCATGAGCACGTCGAGAAGGACCAAGTCAGGAAGCTCGTTTTCGGCAAGAGCGACAGCCGCTTCCCCGTTGGCTGCCTCCCCCACGACCTCATAGCCGGCACCCTCAAGTGCCGCTGTGAGACCAGCTCTGAACAAGGGAACGTCGTCAACGACGAGCAATCTCTTCATGATGGCTACTACTCACTCCGGTTCGATAAGTCCAACGTCGCCGTCGCGCCTGCGATATACAACGCAGTGTTGATTCGTTTCCCCGTCGAGAAAGAAGTAGAAGCCATGACCGAGCATGTCCATTTGAAGGGCTGCTTCTTCGGCCGTCATCGGCTTCATCTCGAATCTCTTGGTTTTGACGATCTGTGCGCCACGGTCCTTTTCAGCATCGGAACCTTCATCCTGATGGTTGAGACCTTTCTTCGGTTGCCGATGTCGCTGGATCAAGCGCTCCTTCAATCGACGCAGCTGTCGCTCATATTTGTCGGTCGCGATGTCGAGCGCGGCACGCTCCTCGGGAGCGCCAGCTTCGATGCGAACGACGTGGCCAGCAGCGCTCGAAGTGATCTCGACCATGTATCGCTCGTCCGAAAGGCGGGGGTTCTGCTGCTCGGTGAACTCCACGTCGACCGGGCTTCCGTCGTCAAAGATCCGACCGGCGTGCTTCATCCGCTCTTCAGCCTCGAGTCGGGTCTGCTCCGACACCTGCATGTTCCTGCCGTGGACGCGAACGGTCACGTTTTCCCCTTTCATGGGACTCGGGTCCCCGACGCGCAGCAGCGCTGGCGGGGCGGACGAATCGGAACTCGCGAGGTGAGGCGCAGCGGCGGATCGACGGCGAACCGGTCGAGCGGTGCTCCTCACGCCACCTCCTGGTGGTGGTCTCAACGTTTCCTGACCCTCATGCTACTCGCTGACCGCCGGTGCGGTGACAGTGCAGAAAGAGGCCGAATGGCCATCGAACCGAAGCGGATGACGAGGGATGACTAGTCAGACCAATTAGGTCGATACACCTATACAGAAACCCACCTCATCCGACGATGCATCAGGTATACGCACAAGACGTTCACCACATCGGAGACCGACCACATGCAATTCCTACGAAACCTCAAAGGCGAAGAAGGCGTTGGGCTCGTCGAATACGGACTCATCGTCGCTCTCATCGCAATCGTCTCGGTGAGCTCGATCGCAGCGATCGGGAACTCGACGTCCGAGCAGTTCACGACGGCGAGCGAGGAACTGTCCCACGACAGCAACGCTGCCTCCGATACGACAACGACGACCCTCGAAGGCACGTCCGACACCACAACGACCTTGCCGTCTGGCGGCTCCGGTGGCGGAGGTTCCGACGGCGATGACGACGAAGGTGGCCTCGGAAGCGGACCCAGCACGACGACCACGATCCCGGTCGTGACGACGACGACTGAGGCCCCCGTGGTCACGACCACCACGATCCCAGCCCCAACGACGACCACCACCACGGTTCCCTCCTATCCGACCGAGGTAGCCGAGGTCGACAAAGGCACGTCCGTGGTCTTCGGCTACGTCGATGACAAGGTCGTCGTGGTCGACACACAGACCAGCGACAACTGGACGGTCAAGGTCACCAAGGAAAACAAGAATCGGGTCGTGCTCCAGTTCAAGAACAAGAAGACAGGCAAGACCATCACGACGACGGGGTATGTCAGCAAGGGCACGCTCAAGACCAAGGTGAAGTAGATGCAATTCCCGACGACTGCAATCAGCCGATTTCGCAAACACCACGCCCATACCCGCGAGATCACCAGGGGCGAGCGCGGTGCGGGGCTGGTCGAGT